>NZ_JBFSUL010000031.1:0-52646 GCF_041467395.1 Vibrio sp. 10N.247.310.98
CTTCTTCTTGAAGATAAAAGCGGCTTTCCCCGGAAAGCCGCGATGAACCTTTTTTGTTGGCTGCTGTTGTATTGAGTTAAATTTGAACGAGTGTTCAGCTTGTTGTAGTCTAACCAGAAAGATGGGTATTCACTTTGAATTGGATACGCCTTAGTAACGATATTTGGAATGATTATGAGCAAGAAACTTCAACTTGATATTATTTCTGACGTAATGTGCCCGTGGTGCGTAGTCGGTTACAAAAACTTAGAGCTAGCCGTTGCGGAACTTGGTTTAGAAGACCAGATTGAACTTGAATGGCAGCCGTTTGAGCTTAACCCTGACATGCCGCAAGAGGGCGAAAACCTGCGTGCCCATATCATGAGAAAATACGGTTCTAGCGCAGAAGAGAGCCAACGTTCACGAGAACAGCTTTCGGCTCGCGGCCAAGCGGTTGGTTTCGATTTCAATTTCTATGACAGTATGAGAATGGTCAATTCACGTCATCTACATGTACTTCTCGATTTTGCACTAGCGCACGGCAAACAGACTGAGTTAAAGCTACGCTTCTTTGCTGCTCACTTCACAGAGCAAAAAGACCTGTCCGATCTTGAAGTCATTGCACAAGAGCTTGAAGCGGTTGGCTTAGACTCAACGAAGGCACTGAAGCGCCTAAAGAACACCGACAACTTGAAGCAAATTGAAGCGCAAGAGTTTGAATGGCAACGCATGGGGATCTCTGCGGTTCCTACTGTGGTGTTCAACCGTAAGAGTGCAGTAACGGGCGCGCAGACGGTAGAAACCTACAAGCAGATTCTTCAAGAGCTTATTGCTGAATCATAAACGGATCATTGCTATCAATTAGAGTCTGAATTTCATGGAATCACTGTCACTCGCTCAAGCGCAAAAACTGGTATTGCTTTCGCAAAAGCTGCCGCCTAAGAAGTTGCCACCTAAAAAGCAACGCAATGGGGGCGCTTTGGCGAACACGTTGTCTGCGATTGAAAACCTTGGCTATGTGCAAATTGATACCATCTCTGTGATTCAGCGAGCTCACCACCACACGCTTTGGAATCGCAATCAAGATTACCAACTGAACCATCTTGATAAGCTGTTAGAGCGTCGAGAAGTATTTGAGTATTGGTCGCATGCCGCCGCGTATTTACCCATGCGTGACTTCCGATTCAGCCTACACCGCAAGAATGGCTTTGCGAGCGGTAAGCTCAAGCATTGGTATAAAAAGAATGACGCACTGATGGCTCATGTTCTCAAACGTATTGAGAATGAAGGGCCGTTGATGGCGAAAGATTTTGAAGGGGATAGGCCAAACCCCGGCGGTTGGGGCGGTAAACCGGCCAAGCAAGCATTAGAAACATTGTTCATGCAAGGCGACTTAATGGTGCCAAGCCGAGTTAACTTTCATAAGGTGTATGACCTAACCGAGCGAGTTTTACCGAGCGGAATTGATACCTCTGAGCCGACAGAACAAGAGTACATCGAGCATCTGATAACACGTTATTTAGAGGCTAACGGAGTTGGAATAGCGTCGGAAATGAGCTACCTACTCAAGAACACAAAGCCTTTGATTCAGAGAGCACTCCAACAGATGCTTGAAGATAAGCAGGTTCTGAAAGTAGATATTCAAGGCTCTGATTACTATGTCCTGCCAGGTGCTTTTGAACTGCTGAATCAACCTCTTTCCAGAACCAAGCTTAAGATACTGTCTCCGTTTGATAACCTGCTGATTCAACGAAAGCGAATGCAATCATTGTTCAACTTTGATTACCTCCTAGAATGCTATGTTCCAGAGGCCAAGCGTCAGTTTGGTTATTTTAGCTTACCGATTCTGTGGCAAGGTGAGCTGGTGGCACGAATGGATTGCAAGGTCGACAGGAAGAGTGGTTTGCTCAATATCCGTAACTTGGTTGTGGAAGAGCGAATTAAAAACCATGAGTCGTTGGTTCATGCTTTATGCGATGAACTAAAACACTTCATGGTGTTCAACCAATGTGATGAGATGATCGTCCATAACACCACGCCCTCTGATCTTGGCAAGCGCTTGATGAGCCAATGGCAAACAGTCTAGCGGTCTTTGTTGTTTAGAAAGCGCTTAGTTACTCAGCAAACGCAGCTAACAAGAACTCGACAAAGGTTCTGTTCTTCAACGACAGTTGCTTGGTTTTGTAGAGCAAGTGAATCGGCTTTGGTAACGGCGCCATGCCGGGTAGGATTTCCAACAGCGCTCCACGATCAATCTCTTCTGCGACTAAGATAGTCGGTTGCAACAACACGCCCACACCCTGCAGGGCGGCATACCGCAACACATCACCATTATTCGACATCAAGCGCACACGTTCTTTATTCGGTGTGGCGTGAGGAGCTTGGCTGCTGTAACTGAATCCAAGCGATGGGTGCTGCGCCAAGTCTTCCAATACTCTGATTTCAGCATGTTGGTTTAGGTAAGCGGGCGCCGCGCAGTAACACATCTCATAATCCCCTAAATACCTTGCGACCAAGCTTGAATCGGATAGGTCACCAATTCGCACAATCAAATCAATGTCGGATGAGTAAGGATCAACAAGGTCATTATTCAACATCAGCTCAACGTTAATGGTTGGGTGATGCGCGAGAAACTTAGCCACGATAGGGGCGAGCACCTTGTTTCCATAGGTAACTGGGC
The DNA here is from genome assembly GCF_041467395.1 of Vibrio sp. 10N.247.310.98. Taxonomy (NCBI): domain Bacteria; kingdom Pseudomonadati; phylum Pseudomonadota; class Gammaproteobacteria; order Vibrionales; family Vibrionaceae; genus Vibrio; species Vibrio sp. 10N.247.310.98. The sequence continues at coordinate 2,660 of NZ_JBFSUL010000031.1, forward strand.
AGTTAATTTTTACCGTGCCTTGCGGTTGATTTTCCAAGGTCTGAATCAGGTTCTCTGCATTGCTGATGTCTTCGAGAATTCGCTTACACTCACGATAGTAAAGCTGCCCTGAGTCGGTTAACGATTGCTTACGCGTGGTGCGGTGGATCAGCTGAGAGTTCAGACTGGTTTCTAAGGAATGGACATGTTTGCTTATCATGGTCGCCGACAGGTTGAAGTGGTTTGCGGCGCTGCGAAAGCTACCTTGTTCCACCACATAGACGAAGACTTTCATGCTGGTTAACTTATCCATTGAACACTCTTGGTTGATAAACAATAAACAAAAGGTGAGTTTATCAATTATTAGGGGTTAATTATATTAATGGCAAACCGATAATTAACTAAAATAAGAGTGTGCAATGCCTCAAACGAATGAAACTATCTTTGTTACTGCCGAACTTAAGATCAAAACCAACATAGAACGAGCAGCTGCGCTCGAAGCTATCGAACAGTTTTGTTTAGACATGCAAAGCGAACCGGGCTGCCTACAAGCGATTGCAACCTATGACCAAAACCAAAGCGATCGTGTGATCTTGCTTGAGCAATACGTAAACCGCGAGGCGATCAATCAGCACTTTGTGATGCCTCATACCCAAGCGTTTATTGAGCGTGATATTACCGAGTTGGTTCAAGCATTCGAAACGCAACGTGGGCCTATCAAAGCACAAGAGCAGGAGATCTAAGACATGAAATGGGGAATCCTAGGAACCAGCTTTATCTCAGGCGTAATGGCGGATGCGATTAAAGGCGATGCTCAAAGTGAGCTGTATGCTGTTGCTGGACGCACAGAGAAAACACTCAATGAGTTTGCTGCCCAATACCAGCCAACACGAACCTTCAACAACTATGAAGCCTTGATTGAAGATGAGTCGGTCGACATTATCTACATTGCTCTACCAAACCACGTTCATCATGAGTATGTGATTAAAGCGGCTCAAAAAGGCAAAGCGATCTTGTGTGAGAAGTCTTTGTCGGTAGATATGGAAAAAACCGAGCAAGCTTTACTAGCCGTGAAAGAAGCGGGCGTATTCTTTGCTGAAGGTTTGATGTACTTAAACCACCCAATGATCGCCAAGCTTCATCAAGAATTAGCTACTGGTGAGATTGGCGAAGTGCGTTCAATTCAAGGTTCCTACGTTGCGGCGATTGATCAGTTCGTGAACCCTGCAAGTAAAGGCGCGTTGTACAACCTGGGTTGTTACCCAATGTCTTTGATTCACTCTGTCGCACAACACCAGTTTGGTGAGAGTGTGTTTGATGATGTGCAGATCTCAGCAATCGGCCGACGAGGCGAAGATGGCAATATCTGTGAGTCGTCGGCGATGATGCGTTTCAACGGCAGTTTTACCGCGCAAATCCACACTGCTGAAGATCACGGCTTAAAGCATGGTTTTACGATCCTAGGTAGCAAAGGCTGTATCACGCTAGATACTAATCCATGGCTACCGACGGCAGAAAACACGTTTACGGTAGAGATCTATGAGACGTCGACACGTGAAGTGAAAGTCGAAGCGCAAGGCGATGGTTTCCATTATCAAGTGCGCAATATCCGCCAAGCGGTTGAGCAAGGTGACACACAACTTGCTGCGCCGATGGCAACCCACCAAGACTCTCGCGTAATCATGAAGTTATTAACTGATTGGGAACAAGCGGCGAGCTAATGTTTTAGTAAATTCTATACTCGTCTCATGTTTGATCGCCTCGTAAGCTATCAAACATGAGGCGTTTCCTCTATATCTTCCAGTCGACTCTCCCCAATAAATACTTTGCATTTGAAACCGCCACAGTGTCCAATATCAGGTAGTACGAAACTGACCGAAAAACCTTATTTTTTAAGGTGTTAAATAGGACCTTTGCCGCATGCGTAAATCAGATAAGAAAATCGAGAATCAAATCAGAGACGTGTTAACTGACGTTTGTGAAGACACGCTGAAAGGCTTCGATGGTTTTTTGTGGGTGACTCACTCGGTCAACTTTTCCTCTTTTCCGCAAAGTTTGAAAATTGTCTGTGTATTCGATACCAATCAGGATAGAACGAACTTCTTAAGTGGCGAAGGTCAACAGAGTGTCTCAGGGGCTATTCAACAAGCGTTCAATCAAGTTGGAATTCAACTGAAGAATATCGATAAGCATGTTAGCTACGATACGCAAGAAAATTGCGATCGCGACCATCAAGGGAAGTGGAACAAGAGGCTTTAAGGAGCGTTGTCATCGTTCTTGTTTAGACAGCCTATCCAAATTGAGTTTCAATAGTGTGGCGCTCAAACTGAGATTCGATACAGCAAATCCAAGTCCTATTCTGAGTTCTAGGCTCTGATAACTTCTCATCTTCCAAACCGTATTATTCTCATTTTGAGAAAATCTGAGCTGATTTCTCGTTAGCCGGAGATACTTGGTTTCCAAATAAAATTAAAATCACAAAAACTTATATTTTCCTTAATGCATTGATTTTGAATCGGCATTTGCTCGTTTTACTTGCCACCGATGAAACAAGACAGACGAGCACTTGAACAATAGAGCCATGTAGTCGATACTTTTTTCGTATTTTGATTCCTAAATTGACACGTAAGTTGGCTGACTTTTCGTCTTGTGATTTAAGGCATGACAGTATCGATTAGGAAATTTGAATCATGAAAACCTACATTTCTGGGCTGCTCGCACTCATACCGTCATGTTTAATCGCTGGCTACGCTTTTGCTGTTGGTACAGCAGTTGTGCTGCCAGGGCAACATGAAGCGGGTGTTGATCTTTCGGGCTCCCCACTATCTGCGAATGCTGTCATTGATTGGGAAATTACCAACAGTGACATTGTGTTCGGAGCGTATGCCGACAAAGCCGACAATGAGCGGGCCACGACAATTGGTTATATGTACAACCAAGTCATGGCGATGAACTCGGGTTGGTTGGAGAACGATCTCCGTAACCAAGCTGAGTTAGAAGGCCTCAATTTCGAAGACTATTTCCTGCACTTTTCTGAAGATACTGTCATTGCCGAAGTTGATAAAACTCATGGCGAAAAGACCCTTTTAAACCGAAAACCTATGATCTTGGGTTATACAGCCAGTGAAGACCATGCTGGTTTTTGGTTGTATCAAGAGCCTCCGTGGGATGCCGATGTGTTTGAGAATTTCGAACAGGGTGGGGCTTTGTATGTCTATCATGCTGAACAGTTCGAACGGCTGACCTTTAAGTTCTCACAGTTTGCTGGCAGCGGTGAATTTTGGATTGAATACCCAACTGCTATTGATTCTCAGGGTAGGGTTTCACAATGGGAAAGGCTTGATGTAAAGAAAGACAAAACGCTCAATATGACCAAAAACCAATCGGTGATCTGGAACCTTCCGGATAACTGGTTAAGAGCTACAACTCATGATGGGAGCGGTGCGAGTTATGGCGGCGGCCAGTATTTTGGTTCAACCTTTTTGAGAGATGGTGGGCGCTTATACGTTGTGAGAGTTCGTTGGCAAAGTGAGAATGCCGACGACAGGCCGCGTTTAAAAGAAGTAAAACTCAAAAACAGTTTTCCAACCGTCAAGTTAACCGATGCTCCGACTTCAACCCCGGACGGCAATGCTATCAGCCAATGGCGAAAAATCCGTGGTTTTGATGTGTCTGCAGATCTAGATGGTGATAACTACTTGTCGCCAAGCGAGTATCGAAATCGAACCAATAAGAACGCAACAGCGCGTTTTCGTTGGGAATCAAGAGTGGTGCCATTTGGTCGAATGTGGAGCGCTAACTCGTCTTGGTCGCTAACAAACGTCGCAAACGCGGATTATCTATCTGCCATTCATCGCTACTACAAGCAAAGCTGGGCAAGCCAAGGTTTGAATGGTGCGTACAACGACGACACAAATAAACTCATTGGCTCGAACCAGTTCTATGTTCACTCTGGCGGGCATGTTCAAGAGTTAGGAGCTGTTGCGGGTTCGAATCAAGCGGATGATCTCTACAAGCAACAATTTTCAGCGTTTCTCAAAAATCTTTCTGCTTTAGAAAGTGATGCGTCGATTGGGTTGAATATCGGAACCGCGAACTTACTGGGTCGAAATGGACAGTCTCATCTTAGCGAGGCGGGCTCTCTGTATTTACGCGAGCACTACATTTTTCCGTCTACTGGGTTTAGTGGTTACTCGGGGATCTCAAAATTCTGGGATAATTCTGCGCTCGCCTACAATGGGCAAAGTGTTATTTTTCAGGCGACAACGCGTTATGGGCGAGTTCAGTATCTTGGAAATAGTGAAGATAATTGGAAGCAAGACCAATACTCGACCCTAGCGATCTACCACCTCAATCGACACGCTCAACATAGCTACTTTAATCAGTGGAACAATGGTTACGTCTATGGAAGTGGCAATACGACGGCTGAGATTTTCTGGCAAAGTGGTGTCCCTAAAAACATCGCCTACCAACCAAGTTCGTTATTGGCTGTTGATTTGGGAGAGCCGAGTCATCAAATCCCACAAGGCTTTACGCCGATTCCTTTGATGCTATCGACAACGACACCTCAGCCCGCTGACTACACCATCGTTGGCGATGCCTCGATGAACGAAATGGTGCATGCTGATCTGCCCAATGGCATGACTCACGTTCTACCGACGTTCACGTACTTTATGTATCAATCTGAAAATCAGGTGGTTGCTGGTGGTCCTGAGGACATGGTGTTAGCGAGAGAGTTCAGCAATGGTCGTGTGTTGTATCGCACGGATTTCCACGGTAAGAATCCGAGCTTTTATGACGCGGCAAAACTCACCATTGCGCTGGATGTCCCAATGAAACCTGTTGATGCTAACGGTAACGTTGGTGACTATGTGAGTGAAATCGAAATTGGCGGTTATGAAGGGCTGTTCTTACTTTATTAGAACCAATGCGAGTGAGTGCTCTCGAACCAGAGCAGACTAGAGCTTAGGTTCGGGATATGAGCTTATTCTTTTTACACTGCTTAAACTCTTTGGCGATCCACGATTGCTCGTTTAAACCATTGTCGATTAGAGCAAAAAGGTAGCCATCGACTTTGCTTGAAGCTGCTGGATATTCTTGAAAAGCGTGCTTAGGGTAGCCGGGGTAATCTGTCTCGTATTGAGCGTCTAACTGCTTACCGAGTTGACGCCATTTTACGAATAACTCCGAAGAAGACGTCTCAACCTTATATTGCCCCAAAATGCGTTGGTGATGGGTTAACGCCACTTTAGCGCAGTGGTTGGTCTGTACGACTTTTTGTATCAATTCAACTTGTTCTTCACTCATGGTTTTCGCCAGTACATTCTCTTGTTCGATGCGCGCCATTCGCTCACCAAACGTTTCAGCATGGATGGGAAACACAAAAGTAAGCGGTAAAGCCAATACCAAAAGACGCTTGTAGAACATAACCAAACTCGTTAGAAGGATTCGCGGCTATTATGCCGCCCGCCGCCAATATTATTAATCAATATAAACGCTTAATTGTAAGAATTATTTTTATCGAGTAGATAAATAGATGATTTTGGAGTTGTGGCATTCAGGCTCTGAATGTTTGGTTGGTGAGCCTGAAATTTGATGAGGGATCCGTTACGAATTAATGACCTTGATGCCTTTATCTTGAAGCTCATCAATCACACTACTCGAAAGATCAATGTCGGTGATTACGCCATCAAGCGCACTTAAATCTAAGGCGTGGAAGGTAGCGATACGTCCGTATTTGGTTGAGTCTGAAATCAGATAGTTTGAATGAGCTGCTTGAACAATGGCTTGTTTGACTAACACCTTATTTTCACAAGGTGTCGAGAGCCCTTTTAGATTCCAAGATGAAGATGAGATAAACGCAATATCAATATTCATCCCTGCCAAGAACTCAGCTACTTTGCCCCCAATACTTGATTGATTTTCACGGTCAATCTTGCCACCAGTATGGTAAATCTCAGATTGTGTGCTGTTCATTAGGTACGCGGCAATCGCGAAGTCATTGGTGATGATAAGCAGATCATCTCGCCCTGCAAGTTGGTGAGCGATCTCCAAAGAGGTTGTTCCAGCGTCTAAGTAGATAGTCGAATACTCAGGAACCAATTGAGCAGCTAGTTGACCTATTTGAGCTTTTTCGCTTGCTTGCTGTTCTACCTTTATGTCGTGTGACAATTCGCAGTGAAGTGCTTTAGTCAGTTGAACGCCACCCGAAACTGAAATCACTTTCCCTGATGTCTCTAGCTTTACGATATCTCGACGAATGGTCATATGAGACACCTCTAAGTGCTCAACAAGCTCAGAAATACTGATCACTTCTTGGTGTGATAATAGTGACAAAATAGTTCTCTGACGTTCCGCTGGAATCATGATTCTTCTTCTATGTTCTTATTTTTCATCATCCTATCAATCTTTAGCTATTTTGTGAATATCTGTGAATATCTGTTGTGAAATAGCAATTAGAACTGTGATTGCTGCCGAAATTACCCTTACCTAATGCCTCTAAAGGGTTAAATTACTCAGGTGTGTTAACTTTTGTTAAAAGTGTGACTTATCACTAAGTCGCATTCGATTGCTTCACATATAATCACAAACATAAACAAGAATTAACAAATCTAGAATTAAATAATTACGTGAAAGGCATCTTGCTATGAATGAAGTTCAATCTGTTGGTGTTATCGGTTTAGGTTCTATGGGCATGGGCGCAGCGAAGTCATGCGTCCGTGCAGGCCTTGATGTATATGGTTTCGATTTGAATCCGCAAGCGCTTGAAACCTTGGGTGAATATGGCGCAAAAGCGGTCTCTACAAGCGCGGTTGAGTTTGCCGACAAACTTGATTCAGTTTTGGTATTGGTTGTGAATGCAGCTCAAGTTAACACGGTACTGTTTAAGACTGGTCTTGCGGCGGCACTAAGACCTAACACGCCAGTTATGGTCTCGGCAACGATCTCAGCAGAAGACGCGAAACAAATCGAAGCTCAGCTTGCTGAACATGATCTTGTGATGCTGGATGCGCCAGTGTCCGGCGGTGCAGTAAAAGCAGAAGCGGGCGAAATGACGATTATGGCTTCAGGTGCGGTGACCACATTTGAAGTACTGGCTCCGGTACTTGATGCAACTGCAGCTAAAGTCTACAACATCGGTGAGACCATTGGCCTTGGTGCGACCGTTAAGATTATCCACCAGTTACTAGCAGGTGTTCATATTGCTGCGGGCGCTGAAGCGATGGCACTAGCCGCACGCGCAAACATTCCGCTTGATTTGATGTACGACGTTGTTACGAATGCAGCGGGCAACTCTTGGATGTTCGAGAACCGCATGAAGCACGTAGTCGATGGTGATTACTCTCCAAAATCTATGGTTGATATCTTTGTGAAGGATTTGAACTTGGTATCAGATACCGCTCAAGACCTGAAATTCCCACTCCCATTATCAAGTGCAGCACTGAACATGTTCGTTAGCGCGAGTAATGCTGGATTTGGTCAAGAAGACGACAGTGCAGTGATAAAAGTCTTCCAAGGTATTGACCTACCGGGTGTAAACACATCAAAGGCGGAGAAATAATCATGTTATTAGGTGTTATTGCAGACGACTTTACAGGTGCTACAGACATTGCTGGTTTCTTGGTTGAAAACGGTATGCGCACTGTTCAATTGAATGGGATTCCAACGGGAGAGTTTGACACATCAGCAGATGCTGTGGTGATCAGCCTTAAATCTCGCTCTTGCCCAGCTGACCAAGCGGTGACGGATTCGGTTACTGCGCTTAAATGGCTTCAATATCAAGGCTGCCAACAGTTTTACTTTAAATACTGCTCAACGTTCGACAGTACCGCTGAGGGCAATATTGGTCCCGTAACAGATGCACTTTTGGCTGAACTTGGAGAATCTTTCACTATGGTTTGCCCTGCATTGCCAGTAAATGGTCGCACGGTTTACAACGGTCACTTGTTTGTTTTTGATGAGTTGCTCAGTGATTCAGGTATGCGTAATCACCCTGTTACACCAATGACGGATTCAAGTGTGGTTCGAATGATGGACGCACAATCAGAAGGTGTTTCCGGTTTAGTTAACTTTCAAACGATTGAACAGGGCGCTGATGCGGTTACCGCTCGTTTTAACGAACTCAAAGCTCAAGGTAGTCGCTACGCCGTGGTAGACGCATTTAATGCAGATCACTTGGTGACGCTAGGTCAAGCGGCTAAATCTTTGAAACTAATCACAGGTGGTTCAGGCCTAGCTGCTGGTATCGCTAAAAACTGGACAGAACATCTTGCTGACCAAAGTGATGCAAAACATGCCGGTAGCCCAGTCAAAGCACCAACCGTTGTGTTCTCTGGTTCTTGTTCAGTGATGACTAACCAACAAGTTGCGGTATACAAGCAGCTTGCTCCTCACTTTGCTATCGATGTGAAGGCTTGCTTAACCAATGATCAATACGCCAATGAAGTGTTCGATTGGGTGATGACCAATAACCAAGGCGAGTTTGCTCCTTTGGTTTATGCAACCGCAGATGCTGCCGCACTAAAAGCAATTCAAGAAGAGTACGGCGCACAAGCTTCAAGCCACGCAGTTGAACAATTTTTTAGTCAACTCGCTATCAAACTACAACAACATGGCGTGAAAAACTTCATCGTTGCTGGTGGTGAAACATCAGGCGTCGTGACGCAAAGCCTAGCTGTGAAAGGTTTTCATATTGGTCCTCAAATTGCACCAGGTGTGCCTTGGGTTAAATCGGTCGAAGGTGAGTTATCACTAGCGCTAAAATCGGGCAATTTTGGTGATGAAAACTTCTTCGCTAAAGCTCAATCATTCTTTTCATAAGCGAGATTCAAATGAGTAAAGTTTTGATGAACGAGCAGCAGTTAAGAGAGCAAATGGTCACGCTCGCTCGTTCAATGTTTGAACGAGGTTACGCCACTGGTGGTGCAGGTAACCTGTCTATCAAATTACCTAATGGGTATTTTCTAGCAACACCAACAGGCTCTTCATTTGGCCGCCTTGTCGCTGAAGAATTGTCGGTTGTTGATATCGATGGCAACCACATCTCAGGTAAGAAGCCTTCTAAAGAAGCGGCATTCCACCTAGAGATTTATAGAAATAATGCGGAGTGCAATGCGATTGTACACCTGCACTCTACATACCTAACTGCACTATCTTGCCTTGAAGGGTTGGATCGTAACAACGCGATTAAGGCTTTCACACCGTATTTCGTGATGCGAATTGGCGAGTTACCAGTCATTCCTTACCTACGTCCGGGTGACCCGCAAATCGCTGAAGAGTTGGCAAAACGAGCAGGTGATTATCGAGCATTTTTGTTAGCAAACCACGGCCCAGTAGTAACAGGCACTGACTTTGTTGATGCCGTTGATAACGCTGAAGAGCTAGAAGAGACCGCCAAATTAGCATTCTTATTGAAAGGGAATGATATCCGTTACCTAACGGACGAAGAAGTTATGGATTTAAAAGGGAGAGGCAAATAATGGCTAAGTTCGCAGCAAACTTAACGATGTTATTCACAGAAGTACCATTTTTAGATCGCTTTGAAAAAGCACATCAAGTCGGTTTCAAAGCAGTTGAATACCTATTCCCTTATGCATTTGAGGCCGAAGAGCTTGCCGAAAAAATGCAAAAATTTGGCTTTGAACAGGCGCTGTTCAACATGCCTCCGGGTGATTGGGACGCAGGTGAACGAGGCTTCGCAGCGATTCCTGGCCGTGAAGAAGAGTTTAAAGCTAGTGTTGATACGGCGCTTATGTACGCTAAAGCGCTGAACTGCAAGAAAGTTCACGCGATGTCGGGTCTACATGATGCGAATTTCACGAGGCAGCAACACGTTGAAACCTTTATCTCAAATATTCGTTTTGCCGCAGATAAGTTTGCTGAGCATAACATCGAATTGATGATTGAACCGCTAAATAGCCGTGATGTTCCTAATTATTTCGTTGCTCACCAACGTGACGCTGTTGAACTTATTAAGTTAGTCGATAGGCCAAATGTGAAGCTGCAACTCGACCTTTATCACGCGCAAATCATGGATGGTGATTTAAGTACTTTGATTCGTGAAGTGGCTGCTTATACCGGTCATATCCAAATTGCTTCTGTACCAGAAAGGCATGAACCATCGGAAGGCGAACTGAATTACCCACATCTATTTAATGTTCTGGATGATTCAGGTTACCTAGGTTGGATTGGTTGTGAATATAACCCAAGAGGCACGACAGAAGAGGGGCTTAGCTGGGTAAAAAGTTATTTATAGCGCGGTGTGAATGCCGTTTATATGTAACGAACCATAAAAGTAAAGAACTGATTTAGATAACACGTCTTACAGGTAAGCCAACACATAACGATAAAGTGCAATAGGTGATCCCGATATCACCTATATGCACCACCCTACAATTTTCATAAAAATGAAGAAAGAGACAAAAGGAATATAAAAATGGATGGAGCACTGATAGGCATCGTAATTGGCATCTTAGCCATGATGGGTATGATCATTAAAACGAGAATCCCAGTCGCACTTGCTATGGTTATTGCAAGTATCATCATGGGTCTTTTTGCGGGTATGGCGCCAACAGAGTTGATTGATGCAATTAAAGCTGGTTTTGGTGGCGTGCTTGGTGGCATTGGTTTGATCATCGCATTCGGCGTTATCATGGGCGCGTGTTTCGAACGATCTGGAGCCGCTGTTCGAATGGCAAAAACGTTTGTAAAGCTGTGTGGTAAAGGTCGTGAAGACTTAGCACTAGGTTTTACAGGGGTGCTTGTCGCTATCCCAGTTTTCTGTGACTCTGCGTACATCATTTTGCATTCTCTTGTTCGCGCAATTTCACGTGATACGGGTAAGTCAGCGGTTGGCCTTGGTGTGACTCTAGCACTTGGCTTGCTTATCACTCACGCACTTGTGCCACCAACACCGGGCCCAGTTGCTGTGGCTGGAATTCTAGGTGTAGATCTAGGTGAGTACATGTTGTGGGGTTTGATGGTTTCTATCCCTATGATGCTTCTTTCTATGATTTATATTCGCCGAGTAGGTAACGAGTACTACCGCGTACCAAACGGTGAAACATGGATTACGAACCAAGCTGATTGGGCAAACCTTGAGAAAGTAAAAGAAACAGATGACAGAGAGCTACCAAGTAACTTTTTATCATTCGGTCCAATTCTGCTGCCAATCGCATTCATCCTAATCAACACGCTTGTTGGTCAAGGTGACACTGCAATGCACAACGTTATTTCGTTGATTGGTAACCCAGTGGTTGCTGTTGGTATCGGTGTTCTTATGGCGCTATACGGTCTTACTCGTCATATTGAGCGCAAAGACATGGTTAGCTCTATGGATGATGCTCTGTCTACTACAGGTCTAATTCTTGTGGTAACTGGCTGTGGTGGCGCAATGGGTGCAGTACTTAAAGCATCAGGTGCTGGCCCTCAAGTAGCCGAAGCTATCGCGAGCAGCGGTATTCCACCACTACTTGTACCACTAGCAATTGCTTCAATGCTTCGTCTAATCCAAGGTTCAGCAACGGCATCAATGATGGTTGCAGCAACGATGACGCTGCCATTGGTTGAAACGTTAGGTCTAGACCCAGTATTCGTAGCACTTGCATGTGCGGTAGGTCCGGTTGGCTTCTCTCATTTGAACGATTCATACTTCCACATCATCAACCGTACGTTAGGTATTACTGAACTTGCTGACCAAATTAAGATCTGGTCTGTGTCTTCAACTATCGCATGGGCGATTGGTGCAAGCATCATCATGATTCTAAACTTAGTGTTTGGTAAAGGCGGTACGTTGATCGACCCACTGATTCCAATTGCGGTTCTAGGTGCTGTATTCGTGTGGCTAAAAAGCAAAGAGAAATCACAAGTAAAGACAGCCGTTACTAACTAATACTACTTACCTTTATATACTGCCCCTATTAAGTGATTAGCTTGCTGATCTTCAATAGGGGCATTTTTGGATCGGGCACTCATCAAAATTACTAATCTTTTGGATCTCTCAGTATGAAAATTGTTATTGCACCAGACTCGTTTAAAGAATCTCTATCGGCTGTATCTGTGGCGGCGTGTATTGAAAAGGGCTTTCGTGAAATCTTCCCAGACGCTGAATACGTAACATTGCCTTTGGCTGATGGTGGTGAAGGGACTGTGGATGTATTGCTCCAAGGGCTTGTTGGTGAAAAGCGACATAGGCAAGTCGAAGGGCCGTTAGGGCAACAAGTTAATGCTGAATGGGCGATGCTTGAGTCATCCAATAGCAACCCGAACAAAACGGCACTGGTTGAAATTGCTGCTGCATCGGGTTTGGACTTGTTGAAACCAGAGCAGCGTGATCCATTGATTGCTTCTTCATTCGGAACGGGGCAATTGATTTTGGAGGCGATAGAGCAGGGCGCTCAAGCGATTATTCTTGGATTGGGTGGCAGTGCAACTAATGATGGCGGTGCAGGTATTGTTCAAGCATTAGGTGGGACACTGTTAGATAATGCAGGGCAAGAGCTTAACCGAGGTGGCGTTGCACTAGCTGATTTATCATCGATTGATCTTACTGGTTTAGATTCACGCTATGCTGATATCGAGTTAATTGTGGCGTGCGATGTCGATAATCCGTTGTGTGGTGATAACGGTGCTAGCCATATATTCGGCCCACAAAAAGGCGCAAGCCCAGAACAAGTTGTGATGCTTGATAAGGCGCTTGAGAATTTTGCTCAAGTAGTTGAATCGCAAGGTTGTGTTCGTGGGGATGATCCCGTTCACAAGCGTACTGGTTATGGCGCGGCTGGTGGTGCTCCAATGGGGCTTGGTTTGTTGTTTAACATGCAGATTAAACCGGGTATTGAGATGGTGCTTGATGTTTTGCAAGCCGATGAAGTATTGAAAGTCGCAGATCTTGTGATTACCGGTGAAGGGCAAATGGACAATCAAACTCTGCAAGGAAAGACGCCTTATGGCATTGCCAAACGTGCGAGCTTACAAGGCATTCCGACCATAGGGATTGCAGGTTCTTTAGGTACAGAAGTCGAAGCCTTATATGGTGAAATGAACAGCTTGTTTGGTACAGTGCGCTCTCCTCAGTCACTCGAGCAAGTACTGCGAGAAGCTGAATTGAACCTAACCAGAACGGCGAGGAACATTGCCTCAACTCTGAGGTTAGGCCATGCCATTTTTAAATAAACCGAAGTTATACATAGGCTTATTCGCAGTGAAGTTCAATAGGTTTCATAGATAACAACGATAAATATAAACGATTATATTTTCTGCCAACTCAGGTCTATTCTTTATCCATATTGTTTTAGTGGTTTTTAAAGTATTGAATCCACTTAAATCTAAGATGTGGCAACGATGCGATATCTTTAACCTTAAGGAATAGACCATGAGTAAAAAACTGACCACAGCTGCGGGTTGTCCTGTCGCTCATAACCAGAATGTTCAAACGGCGGGCAAACGTGGTCCACAACTTCTTCAAGACGTTTGGTTTTTGGAGAAATTGGCCCATTTTGATCGTGAAGTGATTCCAGAGCGTCGTATGCACGCGAAAGGCTCAGGTGCTTACGGCACATTTACCGTTACACACGACATCACAAAATACACCAAGGCAAAATTGTTCTCTGAAATAGGTAAAAAAACCGACTTGTTTGCACGTTTCACAACAGTTGCGGGTGAGCGCGGTGCTGCCGATGCTGAACGTGATATTCGTGGCTTTGCATTGAAGTTTTATACTGAAGAAGGCAACTGGGATATGGTGGGCAACAACACGCCAGTATTCTTCCTTCGTGATCCTCTTAAGTTCCCTGACTTAAACCACGCGGTGAAACGTGACCCACGCACCAACATGCGCAGCGCGAAAAACAACTGGGATTTCTGGACTTCTTTGCCGGAAGCTCTGCACCAAATTACTATCGTAATGAGTGACCGTGGTATCCCTGCGACTTACCGCCACATGCATGGTTTCGGCAGTCACACGTTCAGCTTCATCAATGCTGACAACGAACGTTTCTGGGTTAAATTCCACTTCAAATCTCAGCAAGGTATTAAGAACCTTTCTGATGCAGAAGCGGCACAAGTGATCGGTGATGATCGCGAAAGCCACCAACGTGATTTGCTAGACAGCATCGATAACCAAGATTTCCCGAAATGGACGTTGAAAGTACAAGTGATGCCAGAAGCGGATGCAGCGAAGGTTCCATACAACCCTTTCGATTTGACTAAGATCTGGCCTCATGCAGATTACCCGTTGATCGAAGTGGGTGAGCTAGAGCTAAATCGTAACCCGCAAAACTTCTTCGCAGAAGTAGAGCAGTCAGCATTCAACCCAGCGAACGTAGTTCCAGGTATCAGCTTCTCGCCAGACAAGATGCTGCAAGGTCGTCTGTTTGCTTACGGTGATGCACAACGTTACCGTTTGGGTGTAAACCATCAGCACATTCCAGTGAATGCGCCTCGTTGCCCAGTACACAGCTACCACCGTGATGGCGCGATGCGTGTCGATGGTAACTTCGATGGCACATTAGGTTATGAGCCAAACAACGAAGGTCAATGGGCTGAGCAACCAGATTTCGCTGAACCAGCACTGAACCTAGATGGCGCAGCAGCACACTGGGATCACCGCGAAGATGAAGATTACTTCTCGCAACCGGGTGACTTGTTCCGCCTAATGACACCAGAGAAGCAAGCGATTCTTTTTGATAACACTGCTCGCAACCTAGGCGGCGTGCCAAAAGAGATTCAATTGCGTCACCTAAGACACTGTTACAAAGCTGACCCTGCATACGGTGAAGGCATTGGTAAACTGCTTGAAATCGACGTGAGCGAATTTAAGTCGTAATCAATCATCTTGATTCGTTAATTGAAAGGCCGTTGAGTGAATCACTCAACGGCCTTTTTTGATCTCGCTGTTTATTAAGCAACCCTAAATCATTGAAAAATTTAATAATCCACATTGATAGTTTTTACCTATCGAATTGATAAATCTATCCCATTATCTTTGTAAGAGTGATGGGATTATTCTACGACTATCAGTTTATAAAGTAGAAGAGTTTGAGATGAATAAGAGCGCATTAATCGTTGAAGGTGGAGCAATGAGAGGTATTTTTGCTGCTGGAGTTTTAGACGCCTTCATGCAAGACGATTTCCGTCCTTATGATTTTGCCATCGGCGTATCTGCAGGTGTGTCGAATCTGGTTGGCTACTTATCTCATGCACCAAAACGCAGTTATGATGTGATCACCACGATGGCGACGGATAAAACTTTCTTTAATCCTGCTCGCTTTGCCAAAGGCGGTAACTTGGTAGATGTTAAATGGTTATGGAACGAATCCAATCAACGTTATCCGCTGGATTGTGGTGAGTTGTTTTCAAGTATCCCACTCATTGCTGCTGTCACAAATGTCGATACGGGCAGTGCAGACTACTACCATATTAAGCCAGAAAACCTTTCTAATGTTGTTGAAGCAACAACGGCTTTACCTATCGCTTACCGTGAAACTCCGTGTTTCTCTGGTGGCTGTTATACCGATGGCGGTGTAGCCGATTCGATTCCGGTTCGTGAAGCATATCGCCGTGGCGCACGCGATATTACCGTGATTCTGTCTCACCCATTGAGCTACCGAATGAAGCCTCAAAAGCACCAATGGATGCTGAAGAAACTATTAAAGAAATTCCCGAATATTGCTGAGTCGATGGCGGTACGTGCTGAAAACTACAACCAGTCTCTGGAGTTCATTCGTAACCCACCCAAAGATGCGACTATTAAAGTGATAGCGCCACCTGAAGCCTTCGCGGTTAAGCGTTTAACTATGGATCAAAGTACTCTTAATACAGGTTACGAGATGGGCGTCAAAGCCGGTGAAGAGCACCTTGCTATTAGAAAAGGCGTTTATGGTTTAGACACTGAAGATTGTCATTTCTGCGTCTAGGAACAGTTTTAGAATACTGAATAAACGACGAAGCCACGCTGTTCACTTCAGAATAGCGTGGCTTTGTATCTGTAGACCTAGTTTGTTTTTAACTCAGCCTGCTGTTAACTCAATCTGTTATTAAACGAGTTCGTTGCCGCTGGTGTTGCCAGCAAAGAAAGCATCAACACTGGTGAGTGTTGTATTGGCGATATTGAACAGAGCATCTTTGGTTAAGAAAGCTTGGTGACCTGTGAACAGCACGTTGTGACAAGCAGATAGACGGCGGAACACATCATCGACAATCACGTCATTTGATTTGTCTTGGAAGAACAGCTCTTTCTCGTTGTCATACACATCAAGACCAAGTGCGCCAATCTTACTCTGTTTAAGCGCTTCGATAGCAGCTGTGGAATCCAGTAGTTCACCACGGCTGGTGTTGACAATCATCACGCCGTCTTTCATCTTCTCAAACGCAGTCGCATCTAATAGGTGGTAGTTCTCTTTACTCATTGGGCAGTGTAGAGAAATCACATCAGACTCTTGGTAAAGTTCGTCGAGTTCAACGTATTTAGCGCCTAACTCAACAGCTAACGGGTTTGGATATGGGTCATAGCATAGGATATTCATGCC
This sequence comes from Vibrio sp. 10N.247.310.98, assembly GCF_041467395.1. Lineage (NCBI taxonomy): Bacteria > Pseudomonadati > Pseudomonadota > Gammaproteobacteria > Vibrionales > Vibrionaceae > Vibrio > Vibrio sp. 10N.247.310.98. The sequence continues at coordinate 19,165 of NZ_JBFSUL010000031.1, forward strand.
TAAACCCTTCAGAATTCGCATGGTCGCTAGGCCAATTTTTCCAGAGCCTATCACACCTACAGTTTTACCGTGGAAGTTGAAGCCTACCAAGCCCTCAAGAGAGAAGTTTGCATCACGAGTACGCTGATACGCTTTGTGCAGCTTGCGGTTTAAACACATCATCATGCCGACCGTGTGTTCTGCTACTGACTCTGGTGAATAAGCAGGAACGCGTACCACTTGCAAGCCAAACTCTTTGGCTGCGTCTAGGTCGACCTTGTCAAAGCCCGCACAGCGCATCGCGATTAACTTGGTGCCGCCTTGAGCAAGAATCTCTAACACGTCTCGCGATAGGTCATCGTTTACAAACGCACAAACCACTTCGTTGTCGTGCGCCATTTTTGCTGTTGTTGTGGTGAGTCGAAAATCGTGAAAATGAAACTCAGCGTTGAGTTCGCCTTTTGCCAGTTCGAAGGATTTTTCGTCGTATGATTTTGAGCTAAAAAAAGCAATGTTGAGCATGGCTTCCTTTCTTACCTAAAATATAAATAACCCACTAATTCATTCTCTGAGACGGGATTAAAACTAATAACTCTGTTCAGTGTGCTAGAGTTTTTTTCTCTTGTCTATCACCATTAGTCATTGTAATTGCTATGGTTATTTGATCTTTTGTCTTCACTTATTGAACATTAAAAATCACATTACGAGGTTGCTTGCTTATAAGTTCATCAATATTGAATGAATCTTACTTTCGGGTGTGGAACGTTGAATTTTCCAGTGTGACGGAATACGTAAATGACTCATATAAAACCTCTTCTCTAACTGTTCTTTGAAAGTTGTGCTTCTGTCTAACGAGTGGCGGTTGTTATTTACCAGTAGTTCTCACTGCTGAATTGACCGGGTTTTCTGCGTAAGTGCTTTTCGAAACCTAAGCTAGTTAGCGCTTCGCTTGTGTCACGAACCATTTGCGGATTGCCGCAAAGGTAGAAAAAACTGCGGGTTTGATTGAAAGCGACAGACGCGGCTTGCTCGAGGTCGCCTCCAAGTAACAAATTTGGGATTCGTCCGCGCAAAGTTCCGGTAACTGATTCTCTAGAAATAATTGGCACATATTTAAGTCTCCCTTGAAAGTGATTAACGAGTTGAGTGATACGATCTCGATAAGTCAGGTCTTGCTCTGTTCTTACAGCATGCACTAGAACCAGATTCTTGAATGAAGAGGCTTTGTCTGAAGCCAACTCATTTTGCTGTATCTGCATGCTCTCAAGTATTGAGATAAATGGGCCTACCGCGGTTCCGGTTGAAAGCATCCATAGATCGTCGGCGATCTCTGGGATCTCATCTAAGGTCATAAAGCCACTTGGGTCTTTGCCGACAAAGATGTCATCGCCCATCTTCAACTCATGAAGTTGAGGTGAAAGCTGACCGTTCTGATCCTTAATAATCAAAAATTCCAGATGTTGATGACCTTGTTCGTGCTCTGGTGCATTCACCATAGAATAAGCGCGTCTCACAAACTCACCTTCGTTATTGAGCAAGCCAAGCTTAGTAAACTGACCTGCCTGATAAGAAGAGACAGGTGCACTAACCTGGAGTGAGAACAATTGATCTGTCCATTCTGTTTTGTTTAGGACTTTGCCTGTAACTAAACCATGAGGAATATCTGTCATATCATCCACCTTTAAGAAGAGAAGTTATCTCATTAAGGATACTCAACTATTTACACTTTAGAGTTGCATGTACCATGCCAATAATGAGAATGCTTATCAATACTTATTGAAGGTTAATTATTGGGTCGAATGTTGTCAAAAAGAAAATATACTATTTGAGTCCAAATGACTCGTACATGTGTTTTTGGTTTCGTTTTAATAGACTTTAGCTGGTTGAACATCGTTAACATAGGTTGAGTGGTTTGACCCCTAGGATATTCAATCAATTACTGAAGAGAATAATTTATAGATGCGTATAATGGCGGCTTTCGTTCTCAATATAACTGTGTTTTATGCTTGATAATCTTCGTATGGCCTTGAACGTATTGTTCGTGACCATTAATACTGCATTCACCGCATTGGCTGTGATCCTGTTTGCCCTAATCAAACTTATTTTGCCAATTTCTGTCGTTCAAAAATCATGCACTCGCTTAGCTAACTTCACATTCTGGTATTGGGCTTCTCTTAATTTATGGATGTTGAACGCCAATAACGATATCGAATGGCAAGTGGAAGGGGGGGAAGATATCTCGACCAAGCAGTGGTATTTGATGATGTCTAACCACCTAAGCTGGGCAGATATTGTGATTTTGTCTTCAATCCTAAAAGACAAAATGCCGATGACGAAGTACTTCTTGAAACATGAATTGTTGTACGTACCATTTGTTGGCTTGGCCTGCTGGGGCTTAGATATGCCATTCATGAGACGCCACTCTCGTGAGTTCCTATTACGCAACCCAGAACGCCGTAATGATGATTTTAATGCAATCAATAAAGCGTGTACTAAGTTCAAATTAGCACCGACAACATTGGTCAATTTTGTTGAAGGGACTCGTGCAAACCACGAGAAACTGGCGTCAGCAAAGACCCCTTATCGCCACTTATTGAAGCCGAAAACTGGGGGCGTGGCATTTGCTTTATCTGCAATGGGCCCAATTTTGGATGGCATCGTGGATGTGACCTTAGCTTACCCTGAAAACCAAACCTCTCCGTTTGAAGATATGCTGAAGGGCAAAATGACTAAGGTCGTTGTGCGTATTAAATTGCATCCAATGGATGAGAACGTGAACGGTAATTACTTTGAAGATAAGGCTTTTAAACGTCGCTTCCACAATTGGTTGAACAGCACGTGGAAAGAGAAAGACGTCTACCTTGATACGGTTTATGGGGTTGATAAGCCTTCTGAGGTAGAGACAGTTGACGAGCCTGATGTGGCTTATAAGAAACAAGAACAGTAAGCTAAAACTGAATCGATAGCATTAATAAAGCCGATAGCTCATTGAACTATCGGCTTTTTTATTAATTTGACTTTCTTAATATTCAAACAATTAAGTTAGTACTTACTATGGCTTAACCGCCTGGTAAGCATCAATAATATGCTTTACTTGGCTAGGTTTGCCTTGCTTCTCTTGTCCTTGATGGATACGTAAGTAGTGCTGCAATGTTTTGGCTTTGTATTGCTGTGATACCTTCACTTGTTCATCACAACTTGGTGTCCAGATCTTGTCACCGACGTTTGATATCTCGCTAACGGTTTGGCTCTTTTCTGAATCACCGCGACTATTACTCACCAATAAAATCTCGTAATAACGACGGTTCTCTTCAATCAACACTTCATCAATAAGACCAAAATGGATCGCCTTTAAATGGCTTCTCAACTCGAATTGCTGATGCACCGGACAAAGCAAGAAATCGATCGCTTTGTCTGGGTGTTGACGATGAATATCATCGACGAGCTTTTGAGTAAGATCGCCACCGACGCCCGCAATAATCACCAGGTGTTTGCCAGTATGTTTCTCAAGCGGGATAGCGGCGACATCCATACAGTAGACTTGCCATTGGCTAGTCACTTTCTGTTCTGCTATTGCACCTTGCGGAAAGTAACGCGTAAGTTTGCTTTCCAAATCGCTCATAAGAGACGGGACAATATCGACAAAGTGAAGCTGAGGTGCTTTGTTATCCGACAACAGTTGAACACCCAAGAAGCCGTGATCACAACAACAGTCCCAAATATGTTGGTAGTCATTGCTGACAAGGGAATGGAGAGTTTGCAGTCGGTTACTTAGCTTCATAAGGCTCGTGTCGTTAGAAAAGGGGTATTGTCGTGTTGAACGCGCATTGTAATGACTTTCCATAAAAACAAAAGCACCTAGGGTATGAATCCTAGGTGCTTTGTAATGGCTACAGAAATGTAAGTATAGGTTTACGATGCTTTGGCAACGGCTCTGATATGGCCTTCCACTCGGTTCTTACCAAGTTGTTGCGCGATAAGTTTCGCTTGTTCCGCCAGCGCTAAAGCTGAGTCTGTTTCACCCTCTATTTGCGAGTATCCCACGCTAACCCCTAGCGATAAGGTGATATCTGGAGTGACGATGGTTTTCTCCGCGATTGCGACTCTGCACTGGTCTAGCTGGAATTTGGCATCTTTCACATCATTGGCTTTGAATAATACTGCGAACTCCTTTCCTCCAACACGAGCCAAGCAAAGTCCCTTTGGCTTGGGGAAGTAACTGCGTATCGATTCTGCAGTCAGCTTGATCATCTTGTCGCCCACCGCTTCACCGTAGGCTCGGTTTACGTGGTCGAAGTTATCGATATCAAGCAGAGCGACATAGGTATCGGGCTCGCTCACGTAGTTTTCGATGGCGATGCTGAAACTGCTCTTATTGTCTAACTGCGTCATCAGATCTTTGCTGCTCAATTGATGTTGAAGCAGTAAGTTAGACAAAGAGACTTCAGTGTAATCACGGATCATTCGTAGAATACTCTGGCTGATCGGTAAGTTTGCGTTTACGTACAACACTGCGATCAACTGCTGACGAGAGTGCAAAGGAATACAGTAATGACGTTGGTGTATTTTGAGTTTACACGCTAATGGGTCTGCGTACTTTCCGCTTCGGTAAGCCATAGTGTCCGGTGTAAATCGCTCTGCAAGGGCTTTGTCACAATGTACCGTGGATTTGTTTCCGTGATAGTCGATGGTACTGAATGCGTGGTTCTCAAGCTGATAGAGACAGAATTGAATGCCTTTTTGGTAGGTGAAACTATCCAGTATGGATTTTAACTCTCGCTTAAAGCTTACAAGGTCATCGACTTTATTCAGTTGCGACAAGGACACGTTCAAACGATAAGCCAGATAGTTGGCACCAATCCACAATAGCAGGAGTGAGCCCAGTACTAAGCCCGTCAACGTAAATTGATGTGAGCTGGTTAAGATGTCATGGCGGTCAGTGCCCGCAATGAACACCCAATTTAAGCTGTTGTCTGCGTCAAATACCGATATTTTGAAGTTATCTTGATAGTAATATTCGTGCTTACCAACGGTTTCACCTTGTGAGAGTTGGTGGCTGATCCCTGCATGGAAGCTGATGGATTTAGAACCGATACGCTGTGGATCCGGGTGGAATACCAGTCGCTCTGTTGCTCTGTCTACAACAAATACATAGCCATTATTAAGCGTTTTTAAATCTCTTAAACCTTGCGTGGTATGCATTAAATTAAACTCAATCCATATTTCTTCGTTGAGCTTTTCTGCAGTGTGTTTAACGGCGAAAACCCATCGTCCATCGGCTTTTTGGTAAACGGAAGAGATGTAAAAATCTTCTACAACACCGTCTATTGAATGCCATTGTATTGTGGCGATTTGTTCATTGGAAAGAGGAAGGCCACGAGTGGAGACATAATGTTGGGAGTTAGGTTGGTATCGAACGATATCGGAGAAATTTGGTGTTCTTCTTAGAATATTATCACTCAATTCTCTGAATTTTTTATCACCGATTGGAGCCGTTTTAGGCAAGCCTAGACTGGTTTCTAAAAAATAGAGTTTGCCGAATGTGGCTTCGATGTTGGAACGAATGGTAGAGCTTGCGATACGAATGTTTGATGATGATTGTTCTGTTGCTGCTGTTTCTACTTTTTCAAGCTGAGTCATAGCAAGATAGAGCATCCCTCCAGTTAATAAAATAATGTATGGTTTAAAAAGCCGAATTAATGTTTTAGGTAAAGCCATGATATCCAAAGACGTTATAGATTCATTTTTATAGTACGGCAATACTAAACAGTTTCATTAACCATATCAATGCAAATGATTCCATATGGATGAATGATTTTTGTGATATTCAGCTAACAAAAAAGCCAGCTGTAAATATAACTGGCTTCTATGGTTTTCGGTGTTTTATTAAGCTGACTAAGCTTTTGCTTTAATCAAATCAGCCTGATCTGGCGAATAGTGCAAAATTGCCATCGAAGTTGGCGACAACAACATTTCACCTTCTGCATGACCGGGTTTAACGTTTCGCGAGTTGGTATCACAGATGGTTACCCAGTTTTGTTCACGGTCATTCGGTAACGAGAAACGTGCTGGCGCATTGGTTTGGTTGATAAGATAAATTAACTCGTCGCCATCTTTACCAATACCTAAATGCAAAGCGACTGAGCTTAAGCGGTTCCAGTCGTCATGCTCCATAAGTGTGCCATCGACACGGCTCCAGAAGATGCGGTTAGAGTTACGCTTTTCGCCACTGAATGCCTTAATAAACGGCACCATGTATTGCTGACGAGCAGAGATCATTTCAGATAACCAAGTCTTGAAGTAAGTCTTGCGCTCTGAATCTTCCCAGTTAAGCCAGCTGGTCACGCCATCTTGGCAGTAAGCGTTGTTGTTACCTTTTTGAGTATGAGATAACACATCGGCCGTCAAAATATGAGGAATACCAAAAGCAAACAGCAGGCTCGCCATGAAGTTGCGTTTCTGCTTTTCACGTGTTGCGATAACTAACAGGTTTTCGGTTTCACCTTCAACACCGTAGTTTTCAGAACGGTTATCACCATGCCCATCGCGGTTATTCTCACCATTTTCTTCATTGTGCTTGTGCTTGTACGAGACAAGGTCCTGCATGGTGAAGCCATCATGGTAAGTGATGTAGTTGACGGTGAGTTTGTAAGGCCAGTGCGCTGCACTGTAGATATCACGAGAGCCCATTAGGCGTGTAGCAAACTCTTTTAGGTAACCCTGATCACCGCGCCAGAAGCTACGTGTGATGTCTCGTAGTTTGTCGTTACACTCATTCCAGCCTAGCGGGAAATTACCCACTTGGTAGCCATTCGGACCGATGTCCCAAGGTTCTGCAATGAGCTTGGTTTCTTTAAGTACAGGGTCTTGAGCCACAGCTTTAAAGAATGCAGCCTCAGGGTTGTAGTTGTCACCTTCGCGCCCCAGTGTTGCAGCCAAATCAAAACGGAAGCCGTCGACTTGGAACTCACTTACCCAATAGCGAAGCGTATCCATCACTAAGTTGAGTGCTGGCTGGTGGGTGAGATCAACGGTGTTACCACAACCAGTAAAGTTCGCGTAATGGCAGCCATGTTTAATGTAGTAGCGGCTATCTAGCGCTTTGAGGTTGAAGGTTGTACCACCTTCGCCACCTTCTGCTGTGTGGTTGTACACCACGTCTAGAATGACTTCGATGCCATTTCGGTGAAGTTCACGAATGGCGGTTTTGAGTTCATTAACAGCGTCTTTTTCTGCGTAGCGTGGGTCTGGCACCATGAACAAGTATGGGTTGTAACCCCAATAGTTCACTTTATCCATGTCCAATAGATGAGGTTCATGCATGCACGCAGCAACGGGTAGAAGCTGTAGCGAGTTGATATTTTGTTGTTTGTAGAACGCAAGCATTTCAGGGCTCACTAACCCTAAGTAACGACCTTTAGTATTGGCAGCCACTTCTGGGTGCAGTTGAGATAGACCTTTTACATGCGTTTCAAAAAGAACGGTATCTTCGCGGCTAATGCGTGGCTTTTCTACATCTTGCCAATCGAAGGTGTCATCAACAACGACACATTTCGCCATAGCAAAGCTTTTTTCATTGGTATATGGCGTGACGTAATCGAGCGGTTCGCTTATTGCTTTGGCATACGGGTCTGAAAGCAGGATAGGGCCATTGTCCGTTTCGGCAATGAAGCCGTATTTTTGCCCCGCTTTAATACCATCAATAAAGACATATCTGATATCAGCGTATTCATTTTCCAATTTATAAGTGGTGAATTCGTCGTTCTCGTCAAAAAGAGCGAGTGAAAGAGATTTACAGTCAGGAGAATAAATAGAGAAGTTGCAGCCAGTGTTACCTAGCGTTGCGCCTAGCGGATAAGGGCGAGCGAGCGTTCTAGTCATTGCTTGATTTCTTGTTCGTTTATCAACATCAGTGAACTATTAGTAAAAGGCTTTGTCACAGTAAGGTCAAGCAACTTCACAGATTAATTACGGTAAAAAAATAATTCATCGATGAAGTTCAAATTATATATTTGAGCTAGATCTCACTTATGTTGAATAATTAGATCTGTGTGCTGTCTACTCCTCCTATATTAAGTGATCTACCTCTTTAAAACACCATTCTGTATATTTTCTACTCCCCTCTAGTCCCCCTTAATTAACTTAGGGGCGGAGGAAGTCAAACTTGTCATCCCCTCTTAATATTGACCCCGTTGAAACGAATCAGGGGAAACCCTAAACCTCTCTATCTTACGACTACCATTACTGCCTTTGGTTGCCGCAAGAGAGCAAAAATATAAAAACCTAAAATAAATCGTCCTTAATGGAGTTAAGAATGAAAAAAGTAAGTTTGATTGCTGTTGCAGTGGCAACTACATTAGCTGCTGGCTCTGCGTTCGCTGTAGATTTTAATGGCTACATGCGTGCTGGTACTGGTATTAGCGGTAACGGTAACGGCGACGTATCAGTAAATAAAAACGGTATTGGTCGTCTAGGTAACGAAAATGACAACTACTACGAGTTTGGTCTAGCTGAAGAACTAAAAACTGGCGAGCAAACGTGGCGCGTAGAATCTATGATTGCTCAAGGCAACAACGGTTCTAATGGTTGGGAAGACGGTGATTTCAACGTTGCACAATTTGCTGTTAAAGCTAAAGGCGTGATCGCTTCAGACAAAGAAGCAACGCTTTGGGCTGGTAAAACATACTACCAACGTAAAGATATCCACATCACTGACTTTTACTTCCTAAACACGTCAGGTACCGGTGGTGGTATTGAAAACTTATCTATTGGTGACCAGAAGCTTTCTGTTGCGCTGATTCAAGACGGTGACCACGACGAGTCTACAGGTTACATTTTTGATGCTCGTCTAGCGAACATTGGCCTATGGCAAGATGCATCTCTAGAGCTAGCATTAGCGTACAACTTTGCAACTGACTCTGATGATAAGAGTGAAGAAGCGGATGATGGCCTACTAGCTTCTGCGATCATTCACCAAGGTATGGATAACGGTTTCCACCAAACTATCCTTCAATACGGTACTAACGGTTACGGTGTTCAGGCGGCTAACTTCTGGGGTTCAGGTACATACTACGCTCGTGGTACTGAAGCATTCAACGATGCATCTGGTTTCCGTTTGATCAACTGGGGTGTAATGAACCTAGGCGAATCTTGGGAAATGGGTCACCAACTAGCATACCTATCTGGTAGCGACATCGGTGGTCAAGCTGCAGGCGTTTACACAAACAAAAACTTTGATATCGACCAGTACTCTGTAGTTGCTCGTCCAATGTTCAAGTGGAACGACACTATGCGTACTATCTTCGAAGCAGGTTACAATGCTGGTGAGAAAATTTCAGACAGCGGTTTAGCTAAAGAAGATTTCGGTAACGCTAAGTTCACAGTAGCTCAAGCTTGGGCTATGGGTGACAGCTTCTGGGCTCGTCCTGAAATTCGTGTTTACGGTTCTTACATCCTAGATACTGAAAACAAAGATGCATTCAACGGCGACGATACTGAGTACGTGTTCGGTATCCAAGCTGAAGCTTGGTGGTAAACACTTAGCTTAACAAATCCTAAACTGTCCTAATTCATAGCCGGCTCGCGTCGGCTATTTTTTTAAGGAATGTACGATTAAGTTGATCGTTCCCTAGGTGAATAGTTCTCTTTGTGGTAATTAAAGTTAGTAAATTTCTTAAAAAAATAACAAGAAGGAAGGGTTATGTATTTTAAAGCTCTAATGTTGAGTGGTTGTGTTGCGTTGGCCGGTTGTCAATCTGCACAAGTAGTCGAGCAAGTGCAAGTGGCACAGGCTGAACAAGTTAACTCTATTGCTGGTCTTCAATTTGCCCCGATGAAGCTTCCAAGCTCGGCAATTTTCGATGTAACACCAGACAGTCAAATTTTAAACTATCAGGGTATAAACAGCCCTGTAGTAGCGATCGAGCTACCAGCGGATCGCGGTGAATACTCTATTAAGATCACCAGCATGCTCGGTGATACAGCATTTGTGCCGAATGCCGTGATTTACGATAAAAACGGTCGCGAGTTAGAGCGTTATGGCAAAGAGAGCTTCGAATACGCGAAGCCTAGGTTGCATTTGGGCAACCGTCTTGTTGTAGAAAATGATTTTTACCCACCGACAACTGCTGAATCTGTTTACTTAGTTATCTATACAGAGCAAGAAGATCTTGGTGGTTTTACTGATGTCATTCACCCTGCACGTTTAGATGCGGAAGGCCGCGGTAACTACCTGCCAGAAGTAGAAGACATCCCCGTTCCAAACGCGAATGTCGGTAAGATTGAAGTGACTATTGATAGAGTGGGCTTCTTCTCATTTGGCTCTAGCAGTGAATCTAACGCTAAACCAGCGGCAGCAGCTAAGGTTGAGACTATTCAACCAGAAACACAAACTTACTACCATAATGCCATTCAAGCAGCAGTAGACGCAGACAATATTCCCAAAGCACTTAGCTTATTAGATGAAGCAAAAGCCCTTGGTATTGAAGGTGCACAAGAAGCCTTTGTGCGAGCCGTCAACGCCAAGTAATATAGATAAAGGGTTCCTTTAAAAGTGCAATGCTTGTAATTTAAGCATCGGTTAGCATCTTCTAAGGAACCCTATCGAATACCGCTTTAATGTATATGCTTTTTATTTGCAATGTTCAGCAACTTTCTCGCCTAAAGGGACTTCTGTATTTTCGCATTTTGATACGTGACCAGTAGTCGTTTCCCCTGCTTTATCCGTTTCCATATATTGATCAACATTACCGTTGCTTTCAAGTGTTTGCAGTGCCTGTTTGTGCGCGGCATTTTCAGCTTGTATTTGTTGCGTTGTTGCAGTGCTAGGAGTATGTGCCAGGGCGCGAGCAGCGTCGGTAGATTCTACAAGATCAGTGGTATTAGCCAAAGCCATCCCGCCCATCAATGCTGTAGTCACGATGCCCATTTGGATGGTTTTGATGATATGTTTACGGTTCATGGAAGTTTTCCTAATCAAAATTTAACGACACCGCAAACAACTGCGGTGTTTTGCTGTTGATAGAATATTACATCGAGAATTGAATGTATTTTAATCGTAATTGTAGGGCGTAACCCTTCAAAAAAGGCTGCCAGGATTAATTCTGTTCACTTAAGGGAGAGCGGCATTCCTACTATGATATATCGTTAAGATTTGGTTTTAACGGTTCTAAGGAATATCCTTTCCCTTTAGTTCTAAGTTTTCAGCCATGTAATCGAATGTAGGGGCTATAAAGTATGGTTGGAAATGCCCCGAATTTTAATGGGCGATGCAGTTGTTTATTATTTGCTTAAATCTGCTGGGCTCAATAGTTGTAAAAAAGGGAGACTGACGTCTCCCAAAGGCTAGCTTTCGCTTGTTTTATTATCTGTTACTTGAACCTAAGCTTGGAGCTTAATTCTTAGTGACAGATACCACAGCTTTGTCTACATTGTCGTCAAGCTCGTGAATGGCATTCAAGGTGAAGGTGTAGCTGCCCGCTTCCGTTACGCTCAATTGGCAATTGCCACCTGTGCCAATATCGATTGACACGCTTGCAAGCTCTACAGAATCGCAACCAAAGTTAGGTGTTTTCCAATCAGCATCTGCAAACTTGAAGCCATAGTTACCTGCTTCCAAATTGCCTGTTACAGAATAAACCCCATTAGCAACAAAGCTCATCGCCCAATCATCAACAGGGTTCCAACCATTCATATCCCCACGAACATACACGGTTGTTTGGCCGTATGGCGGAATGCTCGATACATCCTTGCCAGAGTTATCAACTGGCAGGCCAGCACCTTGTGCATCACCTTGAGCTTGTACAAATACAGCGGTAGTTAGCGCAGGGACTGTGAAGGTTTCAGCGGCAAAGCTTGCGCCTTTCACTGTGTCGTCAGCCGAGTTTTGTTGAACGTCATGAAGTGTAAAGCCGGTTGCTCCTGTGATTTTGAATGATTGAGATTTATTAGTTGAGTTTACAACTGCCACAATCGCATCATTTGCAGGGTCAAGATCGTCGCCCGCAGACACGCCATCATCGATCGACATGACAATCAGGCCTTCGACTTGATCTTCGCCAACGTTACGGAAGTCGACACGCTTCATGACTTCGTCTGCTGTATCTAAGCGGAACAGTTCACTTGAGCTACGGATTTTTAGTAGTTCTAGGAATTGCTGCTTAGTCAGTTCAATGTCGTCTGCGTCTGGTTTAGCAGTGCTGTCAGCAATGATAGTTTTGATCAGATCCCAGTTCGCACCATCTTTATCTTCACGTGGTAAGCCAACATTCCAGTTGTTGTCAGTACCGTCAAACATGACGCGGTTATACCAGTCACCAGAATCGTAAGAATCGCGCTGCATAGACTTAGATCGTAGCAGTTCAGACCCCATATGGATGAATGGTATGCCTTGGCCTAACATCACGGTAGAGAGTGATACAGACTGCATGCGAGCACGCTCTGCAGAGCTAGTACCAGTGGCGATTTTGTAAGCGTTGTTATCCCAAAGCGTTTGGTTATCATGCTTCGATACGTAAGAAATGTTCTCTGAAGGCATCTTGGTGTAACCAGCTGGCGCGCCGTTGTAATCAACGTTTTTACCCAATTTGGTATCGCCTTTGTAATCAATCAGTACGTATTCTGCGAGGTTACCTGCCATCCCCAAACGAACAAGGTCTTGGTTATGTAAACGACCATTGATCGAATCTTGATCAACTTTGGTTTCTTCATTGGCAATCGCTGCGTTACCAAAGCCTTGGTTAAAGCGAAGTGGGTGGTTGCCTGCTGAATCGACGCCACCGTCGAACGGACTACCACCACGAACGGCGTCACGCAAACGGTCTGAGAATGTACCGATCTCAGTACCTGCCATATTGATTTGGTTTGCTTGATCGAAGCGGGCGTTGTTGGCGACTTCACCAAAGTCCCAGCCTTCCCCGTAGAATAGAGTATTCGGGTCGATTTTACGCACTTCTTCCAATGCTTCGACCATTACATCTTTTGGCTGGTGGCCCATCAAGTCAAAACGGAAACCATCCACTTTGTAGTCGTCAGCCCACACCTTAAGTGAGTCGACCATCAATTTACCCATCATCAGGTTTTCGGTCGCAGTGTTGTCACAACAAGTCGAGTTTTCTACGCCACCAGTGTTGACGTTAAGACGGTGGTAGTACCCAGGGACAATCTTATCCAGTACCGACTTATCGTTCACACCAGACGCATTGGTGTGGTTGTATACCACGTCCATGATCAGCTTAAGATCCATGTCGTGCGTAGCTTTGACCATCTGACGGAATTCGAGAGTACGTTGAGAACCATTAGGATCGGTCGCGTAACTTCCCTCAGGAACTGTGTAATGGAATGGGTCGTAGCCCCAGTTGAAGCTATCAAGCATACGAAGGTCATTCATTAATGCTTGTGCGTCACCCGTTGAAGGGTCATAACCATCGAGTACGTCTTCGATGACTTTGTTTTCGTCTTCGCTTCCACATAAGGTAGCTGTCGGTTTTACATCACACAGTTTTCCTACGGTGTCGGTGATATCAACACGGCTCGCGGCATCTTCATCGACGGTAGCGATATCAAATGCTGGTAAGATATGCAGCGTAGTTAAACCTGCTTCTTGGAGAGCTTGTAGGTGTTTGACCGACTCACGATCGGCTTCTGTAAGAGCGAGGTACTTGCCATTTAGGCTAGCTGTGCCGAGCTTATCGCTGAAGCTAAAGTCACGTAGGTGTGATTCGTAAAGTACGTGGTCTTCGTCTTTTTCTACGGTTGGTCGTTGGTAGTTGTCCCAGTTCGCTGGTTTCAAGGTTGAATCATTTAGGTCAATCACTTGAGAGTATGCTGAGTTCTTTGACAAACTGAGAGAGTATGGGTCTGTCACAAGGCGAGTTTCGATATTGCCTGTGGTTGGGTGATAAACCTTCACTTGGTAACGGTAATAACTGTTCACTGCATTAGACACGGCATCAGTCGCCCAAATGCCTGTCTCAGTGTTTTCCGTCATCGGGATTACTTGTGAACTTAGCAGATCTTCACTGTATAGAACGAGTTCTACATCTTGCGCGGTTGGTGCCCAAAGCTTGAAGGTCGCCGCACTGCCTTCAACAATTGCGCCTAGTTCTTCAGCCATTGCATTACCAGCATCTTCGCTAGCAAATACCGCATCAAGCACACCAGGTTTTTGAACCTCAGTTGAAGAGATAACATCGCCATTGGCATTGTAGGCAACAAAAATTATCTGAGATTTTAAAATAGTGCGAAGTGTGCTGTCGTCAACATCGATAGCTAGGGCAGGTAAGCTTGCAAGGTGTCGGAAACGCTCTTTCAATTCAGAAGATAGTTCTCCGTCTTTGCTTAGTTCAATTGCAGTTCCACCGACAATCTCTTTGTCATCGTTCATTGTGATGCTGTTGTCTAGTGCATAGAAAAGCTTCACAGAGTCTGCATTGCTAGCCGCTTCCCAACCAATTGTGGTTGCATCTAGCCAGTGTGCTTTTTGACCATCAATATTGACTGGTCGCTCTGAAATAGGGTCGTAGTACAGCTCGCTGCTGCCATGGAAACCAAATACGCCTTGTGAATCTCCAAGCTTAGTTAACTCGACTTTAGAATTGGCACTGCCAAATGCTTTCTCATCACCATTGTGCAAGATGAAGTTCATGCATTTGTGTGGGTCAGAGGCATCTGGGTCAACTTTCAACACATAATAGGCACCGTAAGTATCGCTGATACCATCATATTCGTAAGGGCTGTTCCAGTCGGTTCCGGTTTCACTTAATCCCATGCCGACTAAATCTGTGCTGGTACAGCCTTCACCATTCCAAAGGTGCAGCCCCCAACCGTCGTAAGTTGAGCCAGATGAGCTGGCAGCGGCAACATCGCGTTTGTAGTAAATAACGACTTCGTTTTCAGCTGCAGGGTATAAACCACTGTTGCCAGGGGCTGTACCGTTGTCGCTATCATTATCACTACCACAACCCGCGATCAAAGTAGCGGTGAAGAGCGGTAACATTGCTTTGGCCAATGTAGAGCGTTTGAAGCTCTTCTTTTTGGTATTGTTGAAGGTATTTCGTAGAGAGATAATTTTATTAATATTTATGTTGTTCACGTTTTGATATCCATATTTCACTTTTTATGAAGATGAATATCCTAGCTTTAACCAAGGTCAACTATTTGTGATGGCAATGTATAAAGTTATTTTAAATTCGTAAATATAGGAAACCTAGTGTCAATATCACGCTTTGTATTTGGTTATTGTTAAATTAATTGGATCAATGACTCATTTGCATAATATCAATAATGTAAGGCGTAGAGGCTAGGCGTAGTTAATAAGGATGAGAGCTCATCCTTATTATTGTGAGTAATATATCGAATTGAGAGAGTGTTAATTTAATGTGGAAATTAAGTTATTTATCAATTAGCTAAAAGCGAGCTGTTCGGTAATTTATATTGATAGGTATATCATCCATTTAAGGATAACACCCAAGCCAAAGACGCCAGCGGTTTCAATTCAATATTAAAACTGCCAACACTGTTCTCAATGTCGAGCACTTGTTGCGCTATGCCTTCAATATATTCATTGAGTATGTAACGACCATCAACTAATTTGAGTTTTTGGATTACATCACTTGGAATCTTTAAGTGAATATTTTCAGTGGTATGTTGGCTGAAATTAGCTGCAACAATGGTTAGCTCTTGGTGGTCAGAGCGCAGAAATGCGTAGACTGAATCACTTAAGTTACAGCACTGGTGTAAGTCTTGGTAATCACCTGTTATCGATGAGTGCTCTAGCGAAAAGTTCATTACCTTTTGATAGAAGTGACGCAGCTGCTTTTCGTTTTCGTCTAATAGCCCGCCATCGAATGCGCCGTGGTTCATCCACTTTTGGTGTTGTGGGACTCCGATGTAGTCAAATATGGAAGTTCGTGAGGGCTGTCCAAAGCCTGCATTCTCCGCGCCCGGTTCGCCGACTTCTTGCCCAAAGTAGATCATGGTTGGAGAACTACTCAATAACGCGCTGACTAGCATTGCAGGCTTCGCTATATTTGGGTCACCTACAAATTCAGGAGACGCGATGCGTTGTTCATCATGGTTATCCAAGAAGTGCAGCATGTGATGTTCAATATCCATCATTTGATGTTGGATTTTGGGGATGATAGCCGTGGAAGTATTGCCTAGCATGATGTCTTTTAGACCGTCGTACAGATCTACTTTGTCATAGAGGTAGTCCATTTTGCCTAAGTGGATATAGTCGCGATATAAGTCCGGTTGGTACACCTCAGCCATTAAAAAGGCATCTTGGTTTTTCATCTTTATAGATGAATTAAGGTAGCTCCAAAATTCGACTGGAACCATCTCAGCCATATCGTAGCGAAACCCATCAACACCTTTATTCAACCAAAACAAGGCGATATCTCTGAATTTAGCCCAAGAGTTAGGCACATAAACAGATTCCCAGAAACGGAAATGATCCATGTAATTGCGTTGAGCATAGTCACTCGGTAGTTCAGGGAAGTCTTTTGAATCGTCTGGTCGCATGCCATAATTGATTTTCACCGTTTCATACCAATCATCGAAACTAGGCTTGGCTAAACGTGAGCCGTTACCTGTCCATTTGGCGGGCGTCTCTATAAACGGGGAGTTTAGGTTGGGATGCTGTTCACCACCTAGCGGCGTAAAGGCGGGCTCTATGTCTGGCAATTCAAAGGTGCTGTTGGGAATGTAGTAGAAGTTATTGTCTTTGTGGTATTCCAGCGTTGTGTCATCTTGAGCGCCGAAGTCACTGACACCTTCTGGGTTGTTTAAGCCTTTATAATGACGCGCAACGTGATTCGGTACGATATCGATAATCACTTTTAAACCATTGTCGTGACTTCTTTTGATGAGTGCCTCGAACTCTTCCAAACGGCGATCAGGATTCTCAGCGAGGTCTGGATTGACTGAGTAGTAATCTTTTACCGCATAAGGTGATCCTGCACGGCCTTTTACCACGCTCGGGTGATCGTCTGAAATCCCGATGTGTTTGTAATCATTGATGATGGCGTGATGTGGCACTCCGGTATACCAAATATGAGTCATACCGAGTTTGCGGATTTCAGACAGCGCTTTGTCGGTAAAATCACTGAACTTACCGACGCCATTTTGCTCGATTGTGCCCCATGGAACATGTTGGGTGTTTTTATTGCCAAATAAACGCGTAAAAACTTGGTAGATGGCGTACTTTTGGTTGTACATATTTATAATTCCTTTAACTTCCATCATGTTATGTAGGGATGAAAGGGCTTGTTTATTCTTTGCAGGCTAACCGAATTACAATATGCCTTGCTCATCCTTATCAAAATCTACAGGGCGTAATCGCTACAGTATGTGAGCTGTTGCTCAAAAGGAGTCATGTTGTCTTCATCTATTCAAATCGTTATCACCTATTTGGTTCTGTTGGCGGTGTCTGTGTTGTTTGCGGAAAGTTCTAAAGCGCTGTTGGTGTGGTATTTGGTTATCGGTTTCGTGACGTTTTTTGTGTACGCGAAGGACAAGCGAGCAGCGATCAATGGCAATTGGCGTGTGCCAGAGAAAACTCTGCATATTTTTTCTGTTGCTGGTGGCTGGCTAGGGGCGTTGATTGCTCAAGATAAGCTGCGTCATAAAACGCAGAAGCAGCCGTTCAGAGCCATATATTGGGTGACAGTGGCAGTGAATGTTGCGGCGTTTGTGTGGACACTAACCCCGAGCGGGCAGGCGACGTTTGGACGTTGGCTTAGCGAGGTTATTGGATACTTGTAATGAAATTGATGGCTAGTAATCACTTACTAACCATCATAGGAAATCTATTTTGTTATAACATCGGAATCGTTGAGGCTAACAGCAAGCCTGCCATACCGTAGTTGAAGCTTTTGATACGGACGGGTGTGGTTAACCAGTGTTGCAGTTGTTTACCTGCCGCTGTCCAGAATGTCACGGATGGTAAGTTGGCGAGCGTGAAGATACCTGCGATGATCGCAAGCTCCCACCATGAACTGCCGCTGCTATAGACTGAAATTGCCGTCAGCGCCATCGACCAACCTTTCGGGTTCACCCACTGAAAACTTGCCGCGCCGATGAAGGTCATTGGCTTATAAGCCTCGGTGCTTTTGGCTTTGCCGCTCAATGCTATCTTAATTGCAAGGTACACGAGGTAAGCAAGGCTTAGGTATTTCAAGATTTGGTGAGTAACCGGATAAGCGTTGAAAATGCCCATTAAACCGAAGCCAACCAACAGCAACATGGCTGCAAACCCTAGAGCAATGCCAAGCATGTGCGGAATAGTACGGGCAAAGCCAACATTTGCTCCTGATGTCATGAGCATGATGTTATTTGGACCTGGTGTGAAGGTCGAGACAAACGCAAACAAGGCAAGTGCGCTAAGTTGTTCTAAAGGCATTATGGTTCTCCAGCAGTAAAATGAACGAAGTGACTGACCGGTCATGACTTTCACGTGTTGAGAAACATAGTAGGTGGAAAGTGAGGCAATTATGTGCTTTTATTTCCTCAATTATCACTTAATGCACAATAATAAGTACTTATGGATAGATTTGACGAAAGGATATTGCAAGAGCTTAAATTGGACGGCAGAATCTCCAATATTGAGCTTTCTGAACGAATTGGTTTGTCGGCTTCAGCGACCTTAAGGCGAGTACAAGATCTCGAGCGTAAAGGGATCATTCAAGGTTACCGTGCAGTTCTGGATAATGGCCTGATGGGCGTTGGCTTTATTGCTTACGTTTCGATTGGTTTATCAAGCCACAGCAAAGCGGCTCAACTAGAGTTTGAACAGCATGTCAGTATGGAAAAAGAGGTGGTGGAGTGCCACAACATTACCGGTGCCAACGAGTACTTGCTAAGGGTAGAAACCAAAGATCTACCGGGCTATAAGAAGTTTCATGCCGATGTGCTTGGGGAATGTGCTCAGGTGCAATCTATTACGACTATGGTTGTGATGGATACCCCTAAAGACGAACGCTAGTCGAGTTTTATTTCAGGAGAGGCGCAGTGCCAAATACCAATCAGTTGTTATTGTTCTTAGATGTGGTTCAACAAGGGTCGTTTACCAAAGCGGCAACCTTGCACGATATGGACAACTCATCACTCTCTAAACAGATCAAAAAGCTCGAGCAAGATTTAGGTGTTCAGCTGCTTAACCGCTCTACACGCTCGTTTTCGTTGACGTCGGCCGGGGAAGATATTCTCGCACAAACCTATGTGCTGAAAGACACTATCAATCAGATCCAAGGAATTGCAGATTCATACCAGTCTGAACCCAAAGGTGTGCTACGAATTACTTCACCGATCTATTTTGGGCAGCAATATTTGCAACCTATCATCACTCAGTTCATGAGAAAGTACCCAGATGTTCAGATCGTACTTTCACTAGACGATAAGATCGCCAACATCATTGCAGGGCAGTTTGATATCGCGTTTCGCTTCAGTAAGCTTGTTGAATCGAATTTGATTGCGAAGAAGATTGCCGACAGTAATTTCATGTTGGTCGCGTCAAACGATTTTGTGAAGCAGCACGGTGAACCGAAAACGCCACAAGATCTACTCGCTCTACCTGCGGTGATTTATACCAATGGTGATATGACGGTCGACCATCTGCGCATTAGTGAAGAGCCGCGCGGTAATACCTTCCAAAGCCTAACGATTCGTGGCAACTATAAGGTCAGTGATGTTCGTACCATGGTGTCTTGTGTGAAAGATGGCTTAGGATATGGCTTCCTTGATCAATCAAACCTGTATGCCTCAATGAAAGATCTGGGCTTGGTTACGTTGCTTCCAGATTACCCGATTTCAACGATTGATACTGCAATCTACGCTGTGTATCCGCACCGTAAACAGACCAAGCTGGTCAAAGAGTTTATTACTACAGTTCAAGATTATATTGGCTCTCCGACCATTTGGGAGAAGATGCAGCAAGGTTAGTTGTGTTTCTAATAGTTCAAACTAAAAAGGAGCCAGATCGTCACACGATCTGGCTCCTTTTTAATTGTTCCGGCTATCACTGATTTACAATGTAAAGCTTAGCTATAGCTGGCGTGAACGGCTCATATTCACTAATACCTATTAATGCTCATGAATCACTTCTTTACCACTCGGATAAGCTTTGGTACCTAGTACATGACCATCAACTTCTTTGCCATAGTAACCTTGGTGATTGTGGTAGCGCTTAGCATTGCTAGCAACATCACCCTTGTATCGAGGATCTTGTGGGCGTTCATGACTATTCACAAATGCAGCCACATCCCATGCATCTTGAATCGAAAGTTGCTGGCTCTTTCCAAGCGGCATGTTTTCATAGATGAAATAGGCAGCGGTGTTCACCCGGTGCATACCCGCGCCCCAGTTATACGCGTTTTCGCCCCACAATGGTGGAAAGTATGAACGTCCGTCAGCCCCTTTAATACCTTCACCATTTTGACCATGACAGGTTTGGCAGTTGGTTTGGTAAACCTTTTCACCACGCGCTATCGATGGCTCTTGTTCAGGATTATCAATCTTAGGATAGCCACGCCCTGCCAACTTACTGCGGCCATCGATTGGGTATTTGCTTAACAGCTCTTCAGGGAGAGGGAAGCTTTCCGCTTTACCACCGACTTGTAAGTCGGCATCGCTAATCTCAGGAACGGGTGTATCTTGCATGCCGCTCTTGTCTAAGATGCCGCCCATCGCCAGCCAGTATGAATACGCCGTCAGTGCGACCATCTCTTTTGAACCCTCAGCCGGTGGCAGACCATTCATTGAGTAGGTGAAGCAACCTTGGATACGTTCTGCGTAGCTGTTTACCTTGTCATTCTTAGAACGATACGCAGGGTAGGCCATGTACGCCCCCCAAAGAGGGGCAGCGTTAGGCTTCATGCCCGCTTGCATGTGGCAGTTGACACAGTTTTGTTCATTGCCGACGAACGTACCACGCATCTGTTGTGAATCGACAAACAGGGAATAGCCCAGTTTTACTTTGTCACCAAATTCCCCAGCAGGGATATCAACCAAGTCTCGTGGCACCAGATATTTATTATCTTGTGGTTTTTCAACGGCGGGCAGTTCGGTTTGGCGATCGGGCAACTCAGCTTCGGCATAAGTGATTCCAGAGGCAAGGGTTGCGGTAATTAGAAGTAATGTTTTCATGCGAGCCCTTTAGTATCGGAAAGATGCGAAGTAGTAAGAGAGGTTTTTGATCTCATCGTCGGTTAACTTGCCGGCGATATTGCCCATCATGTTTAAATCATCACCCTTACGAGTGCCGTTTTTCCAAGCGTTGAGCTGAGTCTGAATGTAGTCGGCGTGCTGACTCGCTAGGCGAGGGAATTTGTCGACACCCATCCCGCTTGGTCCATGACAGGTTGCACAAGCAGGAATATTTCGATCCCAATCGCCTTGGAATACAAGTTTACGATAGGGATTATCGATATCGGCTTGTGAGCCGCGCTGTTCTAAATCGGTGAAGTCATATGAAGGCAGTGAAGCGAAGTATTCTGCAACTTCACGACGAATCGCAGGATCAGACACACCATCAGCCATACCTTTCATGATCGCGCTTTGACGCTCGCCACTTGAGAACAGAACCAGTTGATGTTCTAGGTAGTCAGCATTGAGCCCTGCAAGCATAGGGGCGATGTTGGGCATGCCTTTCCCGTCGGCTTGGTGGCAGCCACTACAGGTTTCTGCAGCTTCTGGCATTGGATTAGGCGCTGCTTGTGCAAAACCGGATAAAGAAAGGCTTCCTAGAGCAGCGATGCAAAGCGTTAGAGTTTGAGTTTTAATGGTCAGCTTAATCATGAGGCGTCGCTATTGGTTGTAATGCACGCATTTTCGACATAATTGGTTGTTCGCGCTATTGTGGATTTCCACATTAATTCACTTGGAACTTGAGGTAAGTCTCACATTAATAACCTCAATCATCACAATGGTATTAGTGTGGATTTCAATAGGCGAATCCAGCTGCCGTTAACGAAGTGCAAGGGAACTGCCATGTTCGCCTCGGTGTGACTGCTTGTTAAGGCTCTTTATGGCACCGATTGTATAAGCATAGACGCTTGATGGGGCTAGGAGAGAAACTTGCAGGGAAGTGATGTTAAGAATTGATGGTTTGGCGTTGAATAGCTTAAAAAGAAGAGCAACCTCGAATGACGAAGTTGCTCTACTCTGCCCAGTCTTGATTTGACTGAAATAGGGGAGGTTTGAACGCCTAGACTTTGTAGATTTTAGCCGGAAGCGCTTGTCTTGCTGCTGCGCCCACAACCCAATCCAACATGACGCCTTTGCCTTCTCTCGTCGGGTCAATTAAGCCAATATCATTGATGTTAACGCCATCGTTCGACTTCATCTTTACAGGTTGTTGTGTGTCACCGATCCAGTGCGCACGCTCACCGAGCTCTTTATGACCAAAGCCGTGTTCAAAGCCTAATGTTCCCGGTTTGATGCCATCAATCACCATCGCCAACGCGTGTGTGGTTGAACTCGGTGTTTCAATGGCAAATACGTCACCGGTTTTGATGCCTGCAGAAGAGGCGTCTTGTGGGTGAATGTAAACCGGGTTCACGCCTTTGATAGACTCCAAGCGTGGTGACAAGTTGGACACCGCACTGTGAATGTTGGACTTAAAGTTGGTCAGGGTGAACGGCCACTCTTTTGCTGGGAACTGCTCTGCCAAAGGCGTGCCGTCTGCCAGTTTTTGTGGATACCATGTCGGGCAACCCATGTACTGTTCGCCACTGATGGTGTTGCGAGAGGTACCCAGCTTTTCATTCCAGATAGCCAAAGGTTTGGTCCATTTGTACTTCATAGTTTCATTGGTGTAGGCATTGGTTGCGTCTTCAAAACGACCGCCACGCGCAAAGATATACGCCACTTTGAGCATCTCTTCTGGCTTAAGCGTTTTGTTCATCACAGGCACTAGGCGCTCTAGACCAGACCAAACGATATCTTCAGCGTCTACATTCGGCACACCACCTTTTACGAACGCCAAGTTAGCAGCCGAGCGCAGGTAGAAATCTTCAGCGCTATGAATACCGTGCCAGTTGCCTTGATTGTCTTTGATTACGTTGTCGCCGAAGCCACCTAAGCCCAGTGTTTTTGCCACATCAATAAAGAAGTTCTCTAGGTTGATGGCACGTCCGTCTTGAGTGCGGGAAGTTTTAGGCTCAACAATCGGCCAACGAGCGGTTATCGCTTTAGTCGCGACGCCATGCCAAGGTGTTGCCATGCCCCAGCTTTCGTAGGTCACTGTGTCTGGCACTAGGTAATCCGATAAGGCTGTGGTCTCATTGATGAAGGCATCGATAGACACGATCAAACCAAGCTGTTTTGGATCCTTAAGCTTTTCACCCAGCAAGTTGTCTAAACCCGGAACACCATAAAGTGGATTCGCCATGTGGTTGATCCACGCTTTCGCGCGGTAAGGGTAGCCATCAATCGCCGCTGATAAATGCTCGGTTAACAGCGGTGCAGAGATTGGGTACCAAGGCGCGCGTGTTGGGTAAGGTGATTCACCTGCCGCAACGCGACGTTTGTATTCGCTGGTCTTGTGATATGGGAATTTGCTGCGAGATAAGAACACGCCCTGTGGCTTGGTCTTGCCTTTAAACTTTGTAAAGTCGTAACGAGGACCTGCAACCGAAGTCGGGTAGCCACCCGCTTTCGCCATCGCACCGCCTTTCGCGTTGATGTTACCGATCAGCGCGTTCAGCATCAGAATAGAGAACGAGTTGTAGAAGCCGTTGGTGTGCATGTTGCCACCGTGAGTATCCACGACTGCTTTCGTCCCGTAACTGGTAAAGCGTTTCGCTAGCGCAATAATTTGGTCCTGCGGGATCTCACACTGCTCACTGTAGTATGCAAGGTCATATTTGAAGGCTTCTTCCTTCAATCTTTGTAGAGAAGACTTAACACGAACAGTCTGACCATCAACTTCTACGTCTTGATCGACGAACAGAGCCGCTTCATTCACCTGAAGATGTGATGCTAATAGTGACGTTGTCACATCAAGTGCAATAAATCCGTCATCGTCAGACATCGGTTCGCCTGTTTCTAGCAACCCTATATCCGATGCACGAAGCATACGCCCATTTTGTGGGTGCGACTCGTCACTGATCACAAGGTGAGATGCATTACACCAGTGTGTGGTGCCTGCTTGCTTCATCGCTTGCGCACTTGGGCGAGACAAGAAGTCGTGATTGTAGCGCTGGTTGTCGATGATCCATTGGATCATGCCCAGAACTAATGCTGAATCGGTGCCCGGTTTGATCGGTAGCCAGTTGTTGCGATCGCCCGCCGCAAGGCTTGACGATCCTGCCGGAAGGCTTGGAGTCACAATGGTGTAGCTCAGTTTTCCGTTGGTACGAGCCTCAGCCAATTGTCTCGCTTGGCGCTTAAACGGGTTACCCGCTTGAGCTGGAGACATGCCGATGAAAAGAATGAACTCTGCGTTGTTGAAGTCGGGTTTTAGGTGCGAGAACTTGTCTAGATCGTTCATGATCGCGCCAGAACCTGCACGGAATGCGTAGCCACAGTAAGAGCCGTGGTGACCGAAGTTTCGTGTACCATAGCTGTTGAATGCAAAGCGCTTCAAGATGTCATCACGGCCTTCATTACCAGCATTCGTCACCAACAATTGGTTGGCTTTGGGACCGTATTCAGGGTTGTTTGGATCAAGTGGTGTTTCGATATCGCGAATCGATCGTAAGCCTTCCACTTCGCCTTCACCGAACAAGTCACCACCTTCGGTGATCTCAGTGATTAGTTGCTCGTAGCTGATCGGTTCCCACTTGCCTTCACCTCGTTTACCAACACGTTTTAACGGTTGAGTGATTCGGTATGGGCTGTTTTGAATCTCCAACATGCCGTTACCACGGGCACAGGCTGTCGAGCGGTTATTGATGCCTGACTCACCAGACAAGCCAATGTAGGCGTCTTTTACCGGTGTTTTGAACGGGATCTGCTGATCACTTGATAGTGGGTGATACGGATTACCTGAGATATGCAAGATCTCGTCATTGCGATTATCGATACGTACACGCAAGCCACACAGTGTCCAGCAACCAAAACACATTGATGGTGCAACGCGTTGGTTTGGATTCGGCGAGATCTTACCTTGCTCATCGACACTGTATTCCGTCTCTAGCGAATTACCGTGATGGATGTGGTTGGTTTTCTTACCCGCGGTGCCATCGATAGCACCGTGAACCATGTGTTTTGTGGTTGTCGCATAACCTGCAGTAAAAGCTCCAGCACCACCGGCAGCAAGGCCTGTTTTCAAAAATTGACGACGTTTGTTATCCATGATGATTCCTCAGACTACAAGCTATGTGAGCGGTTAAGTGGTGAAGGTGTATTTTGGTTTGGCTTCGATGTTGTCTTTGGTGCAGAACCAGTTGTTCGTGTAGAACCAGTAGACACGATCTCAGAGGCGAACAACGCAAGTGCTAACCAAAGACCACACATACCAACA
The DNA here is from genome assembly GCF_041467395.1 of Vibrio sp. 10N.247.310.98. Lineage (NCBI taxonomy): Bacteria > Pseudomonadati > Pseudomonadota > Gammaproteobacteria > Vibrionales > Vibrionaceae > Vibrio > Vibrio sp. 10N.247.310.98. Next base: position 44,606 of record NZ_JBFSUL010000031.1, read on the forward strand.
ATGCCGAGTAATCCTGCGCTACCCATCGGCAGTTCATAAGGGAATGGGCCAACATCGAAACGTGGAATGGTTTGAACTTCCATCATGGTGACCCAACGTACCGCCCATGCAGAAACTATGGTCGCAAGCGCAACACAGATAATTCCTAGCTTACTTTGCGATAGGCGTTGCAGTGGTAGAACCAAGATCATGCACAGCAAAATGCTGGTGGTCATGATGCCTAAATTGATGCCCCAAGCGTCGTTCTCATACAGATTGAAGTGACCATGGTTAGATGCCCAAATCGACGTAAGAATGATGGCAAGGCCACCTGTTAACGTAATGGTTCTTTGTACTAGAGCGAGGTCTGTTGGTTTTAAGCTTGGTTTGCTTGAAGGCAGCAGAGCCCAAATCAACAGCGTTAAACCTGTAGCAGCAAAGAATGCGGTCGTGAACCAAAGTAGTGGAGAAGCCGGTTGATGCCAAAGCGGTCGGCTCGCCAAAATCGCAATCTCTGCGCCTGTATAAAGCGCGATGCTTAGGCCCGAAATAGCCGTCACAGCAGCCAGTGCAATCATCAGCTTTGATGATATTTGCCATTGACCTAGCGTCAGCCAAGACAAACGTTTTAGAAGTGGGTTTTCACTCTCTTTGAGCTGTGCGATGTCATCACGCAGGTAAACCCAAGCAGTCGCAACAGCCAGACCAGAAAACAAAGGTAGAAACAAAGAGCCCAATGACATCCATGACCAAGGCGTAATATGAGCATAGAAGTGCCACGCACGTCCGGGTTGGTGCAAGTCACCGGTTAATGCTAATGGTCCAACAATCGCGCCAATGGCCATCACAAGCACAAGGGCAGAACGGAATTGGTGGCTGGTTGAGTTCTTGAATATCAGTGCAATCAAAAACAGAATAGCGGCCGCGTAAGCCGAACCAATGTAGAAGAAATATTGAACCGCCCACGGTAGCCAAGCGATCTCTTGAGCGGGAACTAACACCTCAGTGATATTCATGCTGTCTCTCCTTGTTTGCCTTGTGTCGCGATTGCCAATTCTTGTTTGCTAGAGGATGAGTTATCGATGGCGGCTGGATCATAAATCGCAGGTTGGCCTTCAATGTGGCTAACGAATCGCTCATTCATGCCGATATAGAAAACATGTGGGTTGGTATTCTGCTCTGGTTTAAGCACTTTTATGTCGTCTTTGTTTTCATTGAGCAGGCGGTTAATTTCGCTGTTTGGGTCTTTGAGGTCACCAATCACACGAGCACCACCAACACAGGTTTCGACACAAGCGGGCAGTAAACCGTCTTCAAGGCGGTGTGCACAGAAGGTGCATTTGTCTGCGGTAAGGGTGTCGTTGTTGATGAATCGAGCGTCGTAAGGGCAAGCTTGAACACAGTAAGCACAGGCTACGCAGCGTTCGTTGTCGACCATTACAATGCCGTCTTCACGTTGGAAGGTCGCTTGAACAGGACAAACCTTAATGCACGGAGCATCGTCGCAGTGGTTACACAGACGAGGCAACATGAATGACTTCACCTCTTGTTGAGTAGTCGAACCATCATCAAGGGAGACTTCATACTGTTTTACGGTGGTTCTGAACTGGCCAATTGGCGCTTGGTTTTCAACGCTACAGCCAACGGTGCACGCCTGACAGCCAACGCATTTACGTAAATCAACCGCCATGGCGTAGCGTTTACCTACTTCGCCTTTGCGGTCAGGTTGGTTGTTATTGCGAATGGCTGTGCTTGCGACTACGGTGTTGATTCCGGTGATGGGAATGAGCGCAGCACCAGCGGAAACCTTGCCGAATTGGCTGAGAAACCGTCTTTTCAATGAGTCCATGTTGGTACCTATAAATGGGTATTCTATCTGTTGGGCTCATTGTCAGATTTTGGGCGTACGCGGGGTATTGTGGATTTCCACATACCCAGATCAAAGTTGATCTAGAACAAATGTGGTTTTACCAATCTAGCTGTTATGCTTTGTTTAAAGGCTCTATTTAACGTGTCGTCAATGCGTTATTCGAGTGTGAACATGCCATCAGTGTGGAGAAAGAGATTCTAGTGACAGTCAGAAACCTAATGACAATCGTTGGCCTTTGTTGGTTGAGCCTAACCGCAGGCGCGTGTTTGGCGGCTCAATCGGAGCAAGAGATTGCAACGACAAGCACTGTTGAGTCTGAGCAAATCATAGAAGTTGGCGTGTTGGCGACTCGAGGTAAGCTTTCCGCTCAGCAGCGTTGGCAGCCGACAATGGATTGGCTGTCTGAGCGCATTCCCGGCAAACACTTTGTTCTCAAGCCTTTCAACTTAGAAGAGATGGCTGATGCGGTAAAAGGTGTTGAGGTCGACTTTGTCATCACCAACCCCGGTCAGGCGGTTCGATTAGGACGTCAATACGCGCTCTCTTGGATGGCGACCATGACCAGTCATAACTTTGAAGCTCAAGACACTAGTAATACACGCAGCATTGGTTCCGCCTTGGTGGTGAGAAGAATGTCGCCTTATATCTCTCTCGAACAACTCAGCGGTAAGCCGATTGCGGCAGTATCTGAAAATGCTTTTGGTGGTTACCTCACTATGCGTTACCAAGTGATGCAACAAGGGCTTAATCCCAACCACTTTTTCTCTAACACCCAATTTTTAGGTTTCCCGATCGACGCCAGCTTGTATCAACTACGTGAAGGGCACATTGAAGCGGCTGTCGTACCAAGCTGTTTAGTTGAGAACATGATCAGTGAAGGTTTGCTGGTGGCTGGGCAATATCGAATCATCGGTAATCAAGCGCCTGAAGGCTTCCGATGCCAAGTGTCTACACCTCTGTATTCTAATTGGTCGTTTGCCAAAACAGAACGAGCCTCTTCGGCACTGGCTAAACAAATGAGTCAGGTGCTGTTTTCGATGCCAAAGAGCAGTGCACCAGCCATTGCAGCGAATGCATCGGGTTGGACGTCAACGACAAGCTTGCTGGCGATCGACAAGCTATATCAACAACTCGACATGCATCCACTGCAACAACCTTGGTGGAAAGAAGCGTTAATCTGGCTCAAGTACAATCAACAGTGGGCATGGGCGTTCTTTATTCTTGTCGTGTCTCTGAATGCTTACCACTTCTGGCTAGAATACAAATTCAGTCGCAGCAAAAAGCAACTAGAAGCGACGCTTTATAAGCTGAAAAGTAAGAGTGAACAGCTAGAGCACTCACAACGAATCGCGGTAGTTGGTGAACTGGGAAGTAGCTTGGCACACGAGATTAATCAGCCTTTGGCAGCTATTCGGAATTATAGCGAAGGTGGTTTACTGCGGATTTCGAAGAACAAACCGCTGACTGACATAGAGCCTGTATTTGAGAAGATCCAGTCGCAAGTGGACCGTGCTGATGCGATCATCCAGCGCTTAAGAAACATGATCAAAAAACGCTCATCAGATAAATCTCAAACTGATATAGAAGCTCTTCTTACAGATACCATCGAGCTACTGCAATTTCGATTACAGAAACACAAGATAACCATTGAACGTTATGTCGTGGGTAAACCTATCACGCTACATGTTGACCCTGTCGGATTGCAGCAGGTAGTTGTAAATTTGATCAACAATGCGACTGATGCGTGTAATGCTCAGATGCATCGCGAACAAAGCGCTACGTCTGATATTGGTAACAAAAACAACGAACCATCGACAATTAAAGTGATTACCGAGTATCAACCGGATAAAATGATGTTGTCGGTTATCGATAACGGTACGGGCTTAGATTTTACTGAGCAGAAAGTCACTCAAGCCTTTGTGAGTAGCAAAGAAAACGGTTTGGGGTTAGGGCTTGCGATTTGCCAGGACGTGATTGAAGACCACAGCGGTCAAATGACCATTAAGTCACTGATTCCTCATGGCTGTCACGTTGCAGTGACGTTACCTTTTTCTCTTTCAAATGATTCATAAGGAATCTTGTTATGTCTGAACTTCATCAAAGGCTTCCTGTCTATGTGGTTGATGACGATGAGTCGATGCGCGATTCGTTGGTGTTCTTATTAGAAGAGCATGATTTCACTGTGTCAGCTTTTGAAGATGGCCCCAGTTTTTTAGACTCAGTGGACTTGAGTGCGCCGGGTTGTGTGGTTTTAGACAGCCGAATGCCAGAGATGAGAGGGCAGCAAGTTCATGAGTTGATGGCAAAAGCGCAGAGCCCACTGTCGGTGATTTACCTGACGGGGCACGGTGATGTGCCAATGGCGGTTGAAGCCTTACAAGCCGGCGCGGTGAATTTCTTTCAAAAGCCAGTTAAAGGCAATGAGTTAGCTGAGGCGATCAAGCAAGGTTTGGACGCTTCAGAAAAGCACTTACACATGAATGTGTATCGCCAAGCGTACGCGTCGTTAACCGAGCGTGAGATAGACATCCTCAAACAAATTATCGACGGTAAGCGTAACCAGAAAATAGCCGATGAATTGTGCATTGCCATGAGAACAGTGGAAGTACACCGAGCAAGCTTGATGAAGAAATTCTCAGCGAAGACGGTTGCCGAGTTGGCTTACATATACGGTCAATTGACCTAGGTATAGAGCTATTCCTGTAAGAGAGTTGTACGGCAGTTGCACGAAATTGTTGATGGGAAAAACATCAATTTCGTCACCAAGCTTTAGGACTTTCCTGATGAAAGGCAGCCTTCATAATTTATCTATATTGAAGCAAGATCACATCGTCTATGGACTGCATACGGATTGAACCTCCTAGGCTTCTTATCGCAATGTAATCCTGAGATACTGAACTAAGTTCATTTTAAGGCGGAACGTGCCAGTAACTGCACTTTACCCTGTAATTCGAAACATAACATTCACTATGGGTAGAACACACTCTCAACGTCGAGTCTTGTATCTGCCGAGTTAGGTTAAATATTTTATGAGTACAATGGGAATCGCAATTGGTGCGACGGCTCTTTCGTTAATACTTGTCGCCGTGTGGCTGATCTCTTTATCGCTAAGAAAGCAGCGCTTGGAACAAGAACGTAAGGCTCGTGCTGTCGCTTACCGAAAAGCGATTGAAAAAGCGCGCATACAAGAGCAAAAAGAGCGCCACTTTAAAGCAGAAACAGGGCATGTCCCGTCGATTCTATATTTAGCGAAAGAGGCTGAACGTAACAATATCAAGGAAGCGTTATATTGGTACGATAAAGCGGCGCATTTGGATAACGTCAACGGCATGTACGGCATTGTTCGCTTAAGTATGAAGCGCAAAGAAGATCTGATCTTGAGAGAACAAGCCAACTTTTGGCAGCTTGCGATCTCTGCCTTAGATAACGATATGTCGGCGAAATTTGAGATGGGTAAAGCCCTGGTTCATGGACGTGGGACCGTGAAGAACATCCCCAAAGGCTACACCTATATTGAAGAGTCTGCCGCTGGTGGTAATACCGAAGCGATGCTATTCATGGGTGACTGGTGCCTAGACAAAGAAAATCCAGACTACTCTGCAGAAAGCTCTGTTGATTGGTATCGCAAAGCGGCAGAGAAAAACAACCTAGACGGCAAGATCAAACTGGGTATGAGTTACTTAAATGGTGTTGGCGTAGAGCCGAACCATGGTGAGGCTGTGTACTGGTTTGAGACAGCAGCAGAAAAGAACAGTGCAGAGGCAATGTTTAGAGCGGGTGAAGCGTGGATCGACCATGGTGAACACGGTAATGCAATTGCTTATATCTGGCTATTCCTATCTGCTCATTTTGGCTACTCAGAAGCTAAGCAGCAGAGAGATAAAGTGGGCGGTGAGCTAGGTGTCGATGCGGTTGTGGGCTTACAAGCACTGACTAAACCGATCATGACCAAGCTGACCCAACAAGCAATCACCAAGCACTCAATTATTAAGGCGCTCAACAAGCTTTACAAACGCAATATACCGATTCCAAAGAAAGTGAAAGAAGCGTCTGATGAAGAGGCTGAGCCATTAAGTGTAGAGACCAGCCATCTAGATACTCAAACGGCGAGTGCTCAAGATACGAATGTTGATTACAGCCAACAACCTAATTCCGAGCAAGCATCAACAGAGAGACAAGCGACCCCAAATAGTGACCCTCTAGACTTCAGTCAGGCAGCCGTGGATCCAAGCTGGAAAAGCAACCACTAAAACGTGTTGGTTAGCTTTGATGAGTTAGACAAAAATGACTGAAGCTATAAATCTATATAGCTTCTAACCGTAATCTAGAAAACCAAGACAACAAAAAAGGGAAGCGAATGCTTCCCTTTTTATTTGTGTGCTATTTGCTTTTAGAGCTTAGAGCTTAGAGCTTAGAGCTTAGAGCTAAAGCCTAATACCCAAGAGCTGTTAAGCTTTGTTTTGCTCAGCTTTACATACAGCCGCAGTGAACACTACGTCAGTTGAGCTGTTAAGTGCTGTTTCAGCCGAATCTTGAATCACACCAATGATGAAACCAACCGCTACAACCTGCATCGCTACATCGTTTGAGATACCGAATAGGCCACAAGCTAGAGGAATCAGTAGCAGTGAGCCACCGGCAACGCCTGATGCACCACATGCTGAAATTGCAGCAACAAGGCTTAGTAGAATCGCAGTGAAGATATCAATCTCAATACCCATTGTGTGTACAGCTGCAAGCGTTAACACAGTGATGGTGATTGCAGCACCTGCCATGTTGATGGTTGCGCCTAGAGGGATTGATACAGAGTAAGTATCTTCATCTAGCTCTAGCTTCTTACAAAGGTTCATGTTCACTGGGATGTTTGCAGCGCTTGAACGAGTGAAGAATGCCGTTACACCAGACTCACGAATACATTGCAGTACAAGTGGGTATGGGTTCTGTTTTGTCTTTACAAAGACAAGCAGTGGGTTAACGACAAGAGCAATGATAAGCATTGAGCTTAGTAGAACCGCTAGCAGTTGACCGTAGCTTGCTAGTGCATCGAAGCCCGTTGTTGCGAATGTAGCCGAAACAAGACCGAAGATACCGAATGGCGCAAGACGAATAATGAAGCGAACAATGTGTGAAACACTGTGGCTAAGGTCTTCGAAAACCGCTTTGGTTGTTGCAGATGCGTGGTGCAGTGCAAGACCAAGACCGATAGCCCAAGCAAGAATACCGATGTAGTTAGCGTTCATTAGTGCGCTAACTGGGTTATCTACAAGCTTGAATAGAAGCGTATGAAGAACTTCTGCAATACCTTGAGGAGGGTTAGCACCTTCAGCGCCAGCAACCAGTGTCAAAGTGGTTGGGAACATGAAGCTCAGTACTACAGCAGTTAGTGCTGCAGAGAACGTACCAATCAGGTAAAGCACAATGATTGGACGCATATGAGTATGCTGACCTTTCTTTTGGTTTGCGATAGAAGCTGCAACAAGAATGAATACTAAAATTGGGGCAACAGCTTTCAGAGCACCAACAAACAGACTACCTAATAGGCCTGCATCTTGAGCTGCTGAAGGAGAAACCATGGCGAGAACGACACCGAAAACAATACCAGCAAGGATCTGTAGAACGAGATTTCCACGAGCGATGCGGGCGAGCATGTTGTGATTTTGCATAAAATACCTGCAATTGTTAATTTATTATAGTGATGTGTTTTTTTATAAAGTTGTACCAAATCCAACTATACACTAGTGGAATGGGCGGTCATATTAGCGGGATCTAAGAGGGTGTCTAGGAATAGTTTACTTTTAGGGTGATTGTTTGCGTTGCGTGGTGTTTTTAGAGCTAAATGTTAAATTTTTGTGCTTTTGTTGAGGTGTAAGTCTGCTGAATAATGTTCCATTGGCTTAATGTTCTAGTACTTATGGTGTGTAAACCATTACTGATAAAAACATTGTGTTCGGAAATAGCTGCCTAAACTTGTATAGGTAAAAAAGCCACTTCAACAGACATCATAGACATCACCTACTTTGCTTGTTCTACGTTGGTGCATGACTTGCCATGTTTTGTCGTTATCTAATCTTTCTATCGGCATTCCCACCTACTTAAGCAGCGTTAGCTGTGAATCTCATCAGCTCTCCTTAATAGCGTGGCTCTTCTCCGCTTAGATGAGTCTATAAATTAACAATAAAACCGGTAACACAT
>NZ_JBFSUL010000032.1:0-51484 GCF_041467395.1 Vibrio sp. 10N.247.310.98
GTGTTCGAAAGATGGTTGTGACTCTTAACTCTATGCTGAGAGATGGCGCCATGTGGGATGAAAACACTGCCAAAAATTAATCATTGACGCCATAGTCGTTTGTTAAAAATCAGTTGTACGCTGTAGTATCTTGCCAATCTTTAAGTTCACGCGACGCAACTCGTTAGGTGTTTTTTCTAAATGCTGAAGAAAATGCAGTGAAGCACCAATTAAACTGACATGAAGCTGTCCAACATTCACATAGACTTGCTCATTGGTGTTCTTTGCTACGACATCAATTTGACCACCGTAATAAAATACGGCACGAGCCTTACCTTTTTTCACGTCCCGAGCTTCAGATGTTCCTGTGTGTAATAATGCGCACCTTGCTCCCCACAAATCATCCGCATTAAAAGGAAAAGCTTCCTCTTCCACAAACAAATAACGATTCAACCATTGTTTAAAATCACCGCCATTTGATTCTTCAGCGTCAACAGACAGCCAAGCTAAACGGTCTACCCACGAATACAAAAGAATTAAGGCTGATTCATGGTGTTTGTTTTTGAATAACACTTCCATTGCTTTATTTGAGCTTACAATATGATCACTCAATAATTTTGCATTAGTTTCCAAGTTTCCTCCTGATTTTTAACAGCTATTAGACAGAAAAATTCTGCATTTAAATATAGGATTTTTCTATCTAGTTTCATATGTACAGCAATTTACCACGATTAATCACAGCAATTCAGTGACTTAAAACATAGATAGACTCATTGAATGACAAAATGCAGAATATTTCTATATAGTATGAATTTCGCAAAAACCCCGCTCTACTAGATATAAAAACAGTACCACTACACATACCCCAAACACAAAAAAGCCTGCCATCTATGCGAACATAAATGGCAGGCTTTATACGTTAATTAAATTTGTTTGTGGCTAGCTTACGCGGCTTCGAATGCGAGGGCCTTCTTCTCTACTTGACGGAAGATCAGCGTTAGTATGCCGTTTACTGCTAAGTAGAATGCGCCAGCAATGCCGAACACGGTTAGCGTGTCGTAGGTTTGGCCGTTGATACGCTGAGCGTAGCCCATCAAGTCCATGATGGTGATGGTGCTTGCCAGTGACGTACCTTTGAAGACTAGAATCACTTCGTTCGAGTAAGCTGGAACGGCGCGGCGTAGTGCATATGGCAGTAACACTTTAAGCGTTGCTACTTTGTCCATACCTAGTGCACGACACGCTTCCCACTGCCCTGCTGGAATGGCGTTGAATGCGCCTCTGAACAGTAGCGTGCTGTATGCGGCAGTGTTCAAAGCTAATGCTAACATTGCACAGAACCAAGGTTGGCTTAACCAAGTCCACATGAAGCTTTCACGAATCCAATCGAACTGACCCGGGCCGTAATAGACCAAGAAGATCTGCACCAACAATGGTGTGCCGGTGAACAGCGTGATGATGCCACGTGTTAACCAGTGAATCGCAGGTATTCTTAGGATTAGCGTTACCGTCATCAGCAGTGACAAGATACAACCAACCAGCAATGAAGCGCCTGTAAGTTGAAGACTGGTCACTAAGCCTTCAAGCATTTGAGAGAGGTATTGTTGATTCATGCCATTGCCCCTTTGTTACCCAAACCTTGAATAGAGAACTTACCATCAATCACTTTTACCAATCTTTGTGTGATTAAAGTGATGACCAAGTAGATTGCTGCTGCTGTCGCGTACCAAGTAAATGCTTCGTGCGTTGCCGCTGATGTTAGTTGTGCTTGTTTCAACAAATCTGTTACGCCAATCAGCGAAACTAATGCAGTGTCTTTCAGTAACACTAACCATTGGTTGGTTAACCCTGGTAGTGCGTGCCTTACCGCTTGAGGCAATACGATACGAAAGAATGCACGAGACTGAGAAATACCAAGCGCGCTTGCTGCTTCTCTCTGCCCTTTGCTTATTGCTTTTAATGCACCACGTAAGGTTTGCGAAGCGTAAGAAGCAAAGATAAGTGACAGTGCAACAACACCAGATAAGAACGGGCTCACTTCTATGAAGTCGCCAGTGATCATGAACAGAACTTGTGTCGAACCAAAGTAGATAAACAGTACGACCAGAATTTCTGGTAAACCACGAACAATCGTCACAAATGCAGTCGTTGGCCATTTGATTGCAATACGACGAGACATCTCACCACTTGCAAACAAAACTGCTAGAACCAATCCAACCAATAGGCTTACGAACGCAAGCTGAACAGTCATCCAGCTTGCTTCGACGAGCCCTAAAGAGTAACCCGTTAATTCCATAAATTACTTACCGAAGTACTTGTTGAAGATCTTATCGTATTCGCCGTTCGCTTTTACTGCTGCAAGTGCAACGTTAAGCTGGTCTACAAGTTCTTGGTTGCTCTTGTTTACCGCGATACCAAAGCCGTTACCGAAGTACTCTTGGTTTGTTACTTGGTCGCCTACGTACGTTAGGTTGTCTTCTTTCTTGAACCATTCTGCTACAACGGCTGTGTCACCGAATACAGAATCGATACGACCGTTCTTCATGTCGATGAATGCATCTTGGTAGCTTGAGTAAGGTACCGCTGTTACGCCAGTCATTTGCTCAAGTAGGAAGCTCTGGTGAGTAGAACCGTTTTGAACGCCAACACGCTTACCTTCTAGTGCTGCTTGGTCTGCTACTTTGCCTTCGAAAGAAATGAATGCTGCAGAGTTATCGTAGTATGCGTTAGAGAAGTTCACTTGTTTAAGACGCGCTTCTGTGATGTCCATTGCCGAGATAGCCGCATCGTAACGTTTGAATTTAAGTGCAGGGATCAAGCTATCGAATGCTTGGTTGTGGAAAGTACACGTTGCTTTCAGCTCTTCACAAAGTGCGTTTGCTAAGTCTACGTCAAAACCCTGAATTTGGTTGTTCTCATCCATGTATTCGAATGGTGCGTACGTTGCTTCCATCGCGAATTTGATTTCTTCTTTAGCCGCTGCGTTAAAAGAAGCAAGGCCGATAAGTGAAGCTAGTAGAATCTTTTTCATTTTGTTACTCCGAATACTGTGTAATAGCGGCCTGTGGCCATTCTTATAATTTGATTGTTTTAATTGATGTTGTGTTTAGCTAGATCTAGTGAGTCAACTTTCTTTTAATAAGTGACTTACTTAATGAGTCAGATACTCGGCAAACTCAGGTGTCTGCGGATTAACGAATGAATCGCTGGTGCCGTGTTCAACGATGTACCCTTTTTCTAGGTACAGAACGTGGCTAGCAATCTTCTTCGCGAAATCGACTTCATGCGTCACGACCACTTGGGTAATGCCCGTTCCGCTCAATTCTTTAATAATGCTCACGACTTGGTTGGTGATCTCAGGATCAAGCGCCGCTGTTGGTTCATCAAACAACAACACATCCGGTTTCATCATCAGCGCACGTGCAATCGCAACACGCTGTTGTTGACCGCCAGACAGTTGAAGTGGCCAAGCGTCTGCTTTGTCGGCAAGTTGAAGTGTCTTTAGGACTTCTTGCGCTTGCTTAATCGCTTCTTGCTTATCCAAACCCGCCACTTTGGTTGGTGCTTCAATCAAGTTTTCCATCACCGTCATGTGTGGCCATAAGTTGTATTGCTGGAACACCATGCCGACTTTACGACGAAGTTTAAGCCCCTGCTTCTCTTGGATTTGGCTTGAAAAATCGAATTGCTCATTCGCAATGTCTAATTCGCCGTTGTCCGCGATTTCAAGCAGGTTCAATACACGCAGTAATGAACTCTTGCCCGCGCCGCTTGGGCCAAGCAATACCAAGGTTTCGCCACTCTCACAGTCGAAACTGATGTCGTGAAGAACTTGGGTATCACCGTATGATTTGTTGATGCTCTTTACTTGAATAGTCATGCCACAATACTGCATTAATTGTCATTTGTTGGTTATTCTATTCAATCCGAGGTTTTATGCAAGAAAAATGTATAAAAAACTACTTTGTTGAATTTTTGTAACAAATATTCCACAAAAAACAGTCGCTATAACTGGTCTTACAACCAAAACTTACAAGTCATTGATAAAGCTAATATCGAGATAAATAGCAAACGTTTTGCTATCAATTTATAAATCATCGCACGGTTGCTTGTTTATGTGTGCACTCTCCTATCAACGCTAATTTACTTGCATAAAAATTAGGGTTAAATAGCTTGGTTTCCTATCCAACTGACTGGATCAAAATGCTTAGTTTTCCTTTAAGGTCGTTTCGAATTATTCACTTAGTGTTGATGAAATATTGGAAATTGAGTTTCCTAGGGAGCGTCACAGCGCAATAAATGCTTTAATGGGTTCGATTATCAACAACAATTACTGCCCAGCGAACAACGCGCAGTACAGGCAATAAGTCATAAAGCAATTAGCCATAAGCAACAAGCAACAAGCCATCTATTTTTAAAGCGACAACACATTAAGGCAGTCATATGCAAAACGATGTCTCTTCTACGCTCGACTCGAACCAGCGACAGACTCAGCGATCGACTCAACAAGCGCCAGAACCCAAACCTGAGAAAAAAAGCCTCAGTATTTTGTTTGAGCTGAGTAAATTCATTCAGCCTTATAAAGGTCGTGTTATTACTGCGTTGATCGCGTTGATCTTCACAGCGAGCTTAACCCTTTCAGTCGGACACGGTATTCGTCTTCTTATCGACCAAGGCTTCAGCCAACAATCGTTGTCAGACTTAGGCAGCGCGATTCAATTCATCATGGTGGTGGTCGTGCTGATCTCGATTGGCACCTTCTTCCGCTTCTATTTGGTCTCTTCTGTTGGTGAGCGAGTAAGTGCGGATATACGCCTGTCGGTTTTCAATCACGTGGTGACGCTGCACCCGAGCTACTTTGAAACCAATGGCAGTGGCGACATCATGTCGCGAATCACCACGGATACTACTCTGCTTCAAAGCATCATAGGTTCATCGTTCTCTATGGCGATGCGCAGCGCGTTGATGTGTATTGGTGCAATCATCATGCTGTTTGCGACCAATATTAAGCTGACGTTGATTGTATTGGCCTCGGTGCCATTTATCTTGATTCCGATCCTTGTTTATGGGCGCCGTGTAAGAGCCCTATCTCGCCAAAGCCAAGATTCCATGTCTGATGTGGGTTCTTACGCAGGTGAGGCAATTGAGCACATTAAAACGGTGCAAAGCTACAGCCGAGAAGAGCAAGAGAAAGCATCATTCGCGGTAGAAGTGGAAAAGGCGTATGAGATTGGTCGCCAGCGTGTAAAACAGCGCGCGATTCTTATTTCTGGCGTTATCGTGATTGTATTTAGTGCTATTGCAGGCATGCTTTGGGTTGGCGGCAGTGATGTTATCAACGGCACTATGTCGGCTGGTGACTTAGCGGCGTTTGTGTTCTACGCAATTATGGTTGCTTCATCGTTAGGTACGATTTCTGAAGTGATGGGTGAACTGCAACGCGCGGCAGGTGCGACCGAGCGATTAATCGAGGTCCTACAAGTTGAAAGCCATATTGTTGCGCCAGTTGCGAATCCAACTTCGCTTGCTAACGTAACGCCAGAAGTTGCATTTGATGATGTGACCTTCTGTTATCCATCAAGACCGGACCAACCCGCAACAAGCAACCTCACGCTTACTGCCCATGAAGGCAAAGTGTTGGCACTGGTTGGCCCGTCTGGCGCAGGTAAAACTACCCTGTTCGAACTGCTGCAACGTTTCTACGACCCACAAGTGGGTAAGGTCACCTTAGGCGGTGTTGAACTGAATCAGTTTGATCCTAACGAGCTAAGAAAGCAGATGGCATTGGTACCGCAACAACCTGCTCTGTTCAGTAACGATGTGTTCCATAACATTCGCTACGGCAACCCGCAGGCAACAGACGAGCAAGTGATCGAAGCGGCGAAGAAAGCGCACGCACACGAGTTCATTCAAAACCTACCTGATGGCTACAACAGCTTTCTTGGTGAACGTGGTGTAAGGCTTTCTGGTGGGCAGAGACAACGTATTGCTATCGCACGTGCCATCTTGAAAGATCCAAATATTCTATTGTTGGATGAAGCAACCAGCGCACTAGACAGTGAAAGTGAGCATCACGTACAACAAGCGTTAGAAGAGTTAATGCGTGGCAGAACGACGATCATTATCGCCCATCGATTATCAACAATTAAACACGCCGACCAAATTGCGGTGCTCGATAAAGGACAACTAGTAGACATCGGCGACCACCAGTCTCTCATCAATAGCTGCGAATTGTACCAACGCTTGGTTGAGCTGCAATTCAAACACCTTAGTGCCTAACTATTGAGTGGATGTGCAACTAAGTCACTGACATTGTGTGGTTTCAAGCTTCAAAAACTTAAATCACGCGTGTTGCAGTTTTGTTAATTTAGCGGTAGGGTTTTTATTCCAATAACAACTTATCCCTACATAACAATAAGAGAGTTCGCATGGAAGCACTATTATCTGACTACCCGGTAGTAACAGAAATCCCTGTCGCTTGGGGAGAAATGGACGCACTCAATCACGTTAACAACGCTGTATATTTTCGCTATTTCGAAACCGCTCGCTTAGATTTTTTCAAGCACGTCGAGCTGATGGAAGAGATGGCGATTACCAAAGTTGGTCCTGTTCTTGGTGACACTTACTGTAAGTATTTCCGCCCAGTCACGTATCCAGATACCTTGATGGTCGGCTCACGTGTTACCGATATTCAAGATGACCGATTCACCATGGAATACGCGATTGTCAGTAAGGCTCAACAGAAACTGACGACCGTTGGCACTGCGACTATCGTGATGTTTGATTTTGCTTCGAACCAGAAAGCCCTGCTCTCGCTGCGCTTAACCAATGAAATCGAAAAGATGAACACGTTGAAAAGCCCATGCTTCAAACAAGAAGCCGTGACAGAATAACGTATTCGTTGGTTGAGAAAGATTCAGAAAGTTTCAGACATTAAAAAGGCCACTCGATTGAGTGGCCTTTTGTTTATTGGTTCAGAGTGCTTATAAGCGGTTGAGCGTTATAAACCTTGAACGCTCTTTGCGTTAGAAGCTATAAGCCTTACAGCCCATAGACATTGAACCCTATAAACCTTGTACGCTATAGACCTTGCACGTACTGAGCATTAGTTCGAACTTCAACCATCTGCTCTAGGTTCTGTTGTGAACCTTCAACGCCGTTCAGTAGCGCTTCGAAATGCTTGATAAGCTCAACTTTGTCTTTCACTTCTTTAGAACCTGCACCGATGTTGGTTAGGTCAATGAAGAACTCGTCGAACAGACCAGAGAAGTCAGTTACTGCGTCGTGGTTCAAGAACTGCTCGTGGTTGTAAATGCTTGGGTAGCCACCCTTCTGTTTATCAACCGCAAAAGAGATGCCTTTCACGTTGGTAATCGTGGTCGCTTTCTCACACTTCAACATACAACCTGCTTCGATGCTTGGCTTGTTACAACCCACGGTTCTTTGGAAGAAACACTGACGGCTGGTCATCATCAAGATTGGGTGGTAAATGCTGTAGAACAGTTTGAAGTTCTCTGGGCGACGAATATGACGAATCTGACCTTTGTTGATCTCGTTCGAAATGAATGCGCCTGCACAGTTCAGCTCTTCTTTCAGAGTAACCAGTGCGTGAGAGTTGGTCGTGTTCATGAACGGGCCTGCAACCCACTCAATACCCATCTCGTAAGCTTTGTAAGCAATACCCGTGTTGTTGGTTACGATGCGAGCTGGCTTGATCTCTTCAAGAATACGAACCGCTTCGTCGTAATCTTTACCGATCAATACCGCTGGGAACCAAGGAATCAAACGTGGGTTTGCTGCCAAGATGTCGATGTACTTGTTACAACGCTTCTTGAAGCTTTCTGGAAGTTTGAAGTAAACATCCGCGTCAGTCACGTCACACAGGTGTAAGTCTTCTATATCGGCGATAAGCATCGACATAGTCGGCTTCTCGTTCACTTTAGGGTGCTGAGGCAGTGCTGGCACTTCAACGTGCTTAATCACTTCCACAGAGCCGTTCAGAATGAAGTCGATCTCGTCTTTTAGGTCTGAAACTTCTTTTAGAGGAATCAACAAGCCTGCATCCACTTCACTGAAGTCGTGGCTTTCTAGCGTGTGAACTGCACTCTTCACGTTTTTGAATCGCTTCTCAAGTAGCTCTTGAGTAATCGCCTTCTCTTCAACCGCTTTCAATAGCGATTTAGATTGAAGAGTAAAGTTCTCTTTTGGCGTGTTCACAGTCACCGTAAATGGTTGACCCACTTTTACGCTGAACGACAGTGCTACTGGTGTCTTGCGAATATCAAGGAACTCGATCTTGTCACGCATTTCGTTACCAAGAACGTCTTTCGCTTGGTGAAGTTCGTTGGTCACTTCTTGAATCTGTACAACTGAGATTTCGTTGTTCTGCTCCGTCGCTTTTTCAACAGCGTAGTTCATGCTGTTGTCGCGCGGGTTATCGATGAACATGTCTTTCGTTAGGTTGCCCTTTAGGAAAGAGTTGGTGAAATCACGGTTGAATACTTTGTGTAGGTTCGAATCGTCTTCGATCAACAAACCACTTTCTACAAAGCTATCAATCTGTTTACGCCATGTGTCTACCACAGTGTAAACGTAGTGTGCGCCTTTAATACGGCCTTCTACTTTCAATGAGTCGACTTTCGCATCAACCAATTCAGGTAGGTCGTAGTAAGCTGAGTTATCTTTCAGGTTAAGTGGGAACTTGTTGCCCGCGTTGGTGATTTCGTACTCATCACGACACGCTTGGCTACAACGACCACGGTTACCTGAGTTACCCACACTTACTGAGCTTGAGTAACATTGACCAGAGAATGCGATACACAGAGCGCCGTGTACGAACACTTCGGTTAATACGTCGTGATCGTGTGCCACTTCCGTCAGCATCTTGATTTCAGGCAGGTTCAACTCACGAGACAAGTTAACGCGCGTCGCGCCAATCTTAGACAAGAACTTAATCTGACCTTCGTTGTGCGTAGTTAACTGAGTCGACGCGTGAACGTCTAACGATGGGAAATGCTTCTTAACCAGGTTGAATAAACCCAAGTCTTGAACAATGATGCCGTCCACTTTGGTGTTCACAAGCTGGTTCAGCAGTTTGGTGATGCTCTTAGTCTCGTGCTCCAGTAGCACAACGTTAAGAGTCAGGAACACTTCACAGCCGTATTCATGAGCAAGGCGAATCACACCATTCAATTCGTCTAACGACAGGTTAGAGGCTCTGTTACGAGCGTTGAATGTGTCTAAACCACAATAAACTGCATTAGCACCCGCTACGATGGCGGCTTTTATCGCTTCTACATCGCCACCTGGGGCTAATAACTCAATTTTTCTGCTCATTTTTGAAGTCGCTCACTTACTTATAATTTTTAAGCCGCGTATTCTACCCACATCACGATCTCTTTACCACCGTACAACACTTTTCAAACTAAATGACCTCAATAATGCCGAACGAATCCGATCTACCTATCCTTTATTCTTTACGCCGTTGCCCTTATGCAATGCGCGGACGAATGGGCATCGCACTATCACAGCAAAAAGTGTTACTTCGAGAAATCATTACCAAAGACAAGCCTAGCGAACTATTGGCCAGTTCGCCAAAAGGAACAGTGCCTGTATTGGTGTTACCCAATGGACAAGTCATTGAACAGAGCTTGGATGTGATGAACTGGTCACTTCAACAAAACGATCCTCAAGATCTTCTGCGTTCAAGCAATCCAACGCTTAGCGAACAAGTTCAGCAGCTCATTAAAACCAACGATGAAGAATTTATTGGTCACTTAGAAAGGTATCGTGCATCGGTTCGTTACCGAAACATCGATGTTGAACAACGCCGACAAGCCTGCGAAACCTTCATTAAGCAGTTAGAAGTGCGACTTACCGATCAGCCCTACTTTTTTGGAGAAAGCCCAAGCTTGGCCGATTTTGCGGTGATGCCTTTCGTCAGTCAGTTTGTGCGAGTCGAAAAGAAGTGGTTTGTGAAATCGGAATATCAAAACGTAGGACGTTGGTTAAGAGCGCACCTTGAAAGTAAGCTCTACACCCAAGTCATGAAGCAATACCCTTTGTGGAATGAAACCAAGCAAGATTGTCTTTTTGGATAACTTAAGAGAATTTTGGGTGACTTAAGGGTATCTAGGGTGATCTAGGGGAATTCTGGAATAGATAATTCCTAGGTATTAAAGTAGTTACGTGACACTGTATCTTCTTTGTAAAGAACAGATATTCAAAGGCTTAACTGGGATTCCGTTGTCTCTTTACCGGTAACTACTGTCTCTTAACTGGCAAACACAGTCTAAGCTAAGCCTTTTGTTCATTTTAACCTGATCACTGAATCGCTATCGAAATCTCGACTTCAGTTTCACCTTTGTATAGTTCAAAATCTGTCGTGTAAGTTCTCACATGTGGGCAGTCAGCAGCGCTGAAATACGCCCACACTTCACCCCATAGGTCGATCACAGCTTGTGGTAATTCACCTTCAGCAGAAAACGTTAAGTATTTACCTGCTTGTATTTCGGTTTCTACAAGCGTATCAACATTCTGATCCGTAAGTGCATTAGTACACGCGATAACATCAAATTCGCCCGTAAAGTCAGACTCGTAGTTAGTGTAAACGCCATACACTTTTGAATCCGGTGTTAATTTCGGAAATGCTTGGTCAAAAAAGCCCTGCCACAATTGACCTATCTTCGCTTTAGTTGGGTCAACCTCATCCTGATTAGTGGTTCTTACTGAAAACCCATACGCCTTTACGGCTTCAATCGTTTCTACTTTCATTCGTTTTATCCCTAAGCCAACGATGGTTTGAGCATATTGAATCGATACCTAATCTTCAATCTCTTTGTGACCACACTTCTCACACACTATATGACGAGAAAATTCGTCCATAGATGCGATAAATGGGCCAAGAAACCAACCTTTTATCATGCCTGCCCAAAACTCGCTTCGCTTTTGGTTAGGTTTCTCTGCAAACGCACTCGTCTTTCTGACCAACACCACAACGTGCTGTGTATCTTCTCGGCATGCGGTGCAATAGCATTGTTCTATGGTGTTATTCATTTGAAAGCCTATGACGTTTTGAATGAAATCTGCTGAAAATGAGGGTTGTCGACACAAACTTCTAGTGTGGAAAGGTCTGTGAGTACGACAAGTTGTTCTAAACCTTGAATACTGACCTTAATGCACTCTTCACGGCTATCATTGCGTTGAGTATCTAATCCGACACATTCAATCTGCTCGCCAGATTTCAGCGTTAATTTGATTGGGTATCGGTGCATACACACAATCTCAATATAATCGTAATCGTTGCAACTAATCATAATACCCTTCCAATTCATCCACCACGCTAATGCGACATGCCATACTATTCAATATCTTTACAATCAATAAGTTACTCGTATCACAATCGCATTGCCATAATCAGATTATTGAGTAATTTGTTAAATTTAATCTCGTTCTCACCATTCACATTTCATCTGTGAACGACAATTTAAGGCTTCAAGAATCCTTTCCAATAATGGTACAAACCACCAATGTCTGAAGAACACATTAGCGACATTGCGCCTTTGATTTGTTCTTCGCTCCATTCCCACCATTTCATTTCTAGCAACTGAGCGATTTCAGTCTCATTGAAACGATAACGGATATGGCGTGCTGGGTTTGAACCGACAATCGAGTATGGCGCGACATCTTTAGTCACAACCGCTCGACTTGCGATGATGGCTCCGTCACCAACCTTAACACCACTCATGATCATGGCTTCTGTACCAATCCACACATCGTTACCAATCAAGGTATCACCAGAGCGTTCAAAGCCGTCTATCGCACCTTCAAACTTCTCATCGTCTTGATAGAAAAACGGGAAGGTACTCACCCACTGGTTTTGGTGGCCTTGGTTGCCCGCCATCATAAACACGGCGCCAGAACCAATCGAGCAGTAGCTGCCAATGATCAGCTTATCGATGTCGGTTCTATCCGGTAATAGGTAACGCGCACAGTCATCAAAGCTGTGGTTATGGTAGTAACCCGAGTAATAGCTGTGCTCGCCCACGATGATGTTTGGGTTGGTCACTTGTTCTTTGAGTGACTTTCCAACAAACGGGCTTTCAAAATAGTTTTTCATGGTTGTACTCTTAGTTTCGTTCTTTTAGTTAGGTACTTTTGTTGCGTGTTGATGGTTGTAACTTGTTTATATTAGTGTAAAGGCCAACGTGCCCTATCGACCGCCCGCAATATCAATAAATGAGCCGGTTACATAAGAAGCTTCGTCTGACAGTAACCACGCGATAGAGTTAGCGACCTCTTCTGGCGTGCCACCTCGTTGTAATGGTAACTGCGAAGCTAGTCTGTCTACGCGATCAGGCTCTCCGCCGTCTGCGTGCATTTCAGTGTAGATACAACCTGGCCTTACACCATTCACTCGGATATTGCGTGAAGCCAATTCAAGCGATAAGCCTTTGGTCAGTGAATCCATCGCACCTTTGGATGCTGCGTAATCCACATACTCAAACGGTGCACCTGTGCGAGAAGCGGCAGACGATACATTCACAATCGAACCCGCGCCATCAGCTTGTTTGATAAAGGCTTTACTGCACAGAAAGCAGCTTGATACGTTGGACTTCATCACCTTTTCAAAGCGATCCAATTCAATATCAACCAATGGTGACTGGGTAAACAAGATCCCGGCATTATTGACCAAATGAGTCACTGGGCCTAGCTTGTTACGAGCAATCTCAAACAAAGATTTCACATCCGATTCAACAGACACATCCGCCCGCACGCTTATCGCGGTTCCGCCTTGTTCGCGAATCTCGTTCACTAGATCTTCAGCTCGCGACTCATTGTGTATAAAGTTAACGCATACGGCATAGCCTTTACTGGCCAATAATTTAGACGTCGCTGCGCCAATACCTCGGCTCCCGCCTGTTACAATCACTACCTTGCTCAATGAAACCTCCTAATGTTTACTTATTCTGTGCAACCTGATTGTTCGTGACAAACTGATCGTATCGATACAAACTAATTGTTCGATACGATCTGAACCCACTGCGATCGCCACGCCGGCGCTTCGAATGGGTCTGGCCAAAACTCAGTTTGCTTTTGAATTAAACCATCAACCACCGTGTGAAAGGTAATCACTCGGCCTTTCAACACACTGTCAGTGACCGAAACGTCCGTGACTACCGTATCACCTTCACAGACAATCGAATTGAGCGTGAATTCCCAAACACCATTGGCTGGGTATTCAGTATTGATTGCAGTGAAGTTGTCGCGCCCTAACGTCAATTCAGACGACTGCGGCCAATAGCCTTCAAAATCTGCGGTTAGCCATTCACCTGCCTTTGCAAAATCATTACTGCGCATTGCATCCCAAAATCCCAATACCACTTGTTTTGGTGTCATTATTCTTCCTTAAAGTTATTTACGTGTGGTGATTTTTAAATGTCTGCTTCGTTATGCGTACTTGCTAATGATCGTTAAAAGATCATCGACACTGTTAGCAATGTATTCGGGCTTGGTTTGCCAATTTTCAGGTTTCGATCGGCTATAACCTGCTGCAACGGCAATCACTTTTGCGTTTTTACCCAGCGCGGCTTCAATATTGCGAGCAAACTGTGTGTCCGCTTCATGGTCACCGATGTACATCAAACAAAGCTCGTTAGTCGGATCGGCGCCAAATATGTTCTCGACACATTTCACACCACCAAATGGATGGGGTTTTTGGTTACCGATCGAGACATCGTCATAGCCCACGACCGATTTAAACAAATCGCCGATGCCATAACTGTCGAGCACACCACGAATATTCAATTGAGAGTTTTGAGAGCAGATCCCATGAGGAAGATGAGCAAACTGATTAACCACGGTTTCCATTCCTTCAAACAAGGCAACGGCTGTTTGGTTTTTCTCTTGATGCTCTGCCCACATTCCACCAGCGATCAACATTTCATCGTGTGATAAACCGTAATAGTCGACATACAAGGCTTGCCAGTTTTTAGCCCCGTGGTTGGCTTCATGATAAAGCGCTTCGCTAAGCAAATATTTAGGTAAGTTGTCACCTGACAAGTGTGGTGCGACTAAAGAGATAATGTCTTTTGTGATTGCGATATTCTTTGGAACGGAATTGACTAAGGTTCCATCGTAATCCCACAGGATGGCATCTAACTTCATGGTGTATCTCGTTGTTTAAATTGACGATTTCAATTTATCACTTGAAGCCCTGTTGAGGGAAACCTTATTGTCTTGAATTTGAAAATTAATCCAACCCGAACAAAGCTAGAGCGCAAGCCGTTACTAGCAAGTAAAAACCAAACTGCGTTTGCTCACATCACTGCTTTATCAATTGCAATATATGCGTATAATCCCCGCTCCATTGCGCTATCGCCATTAAAAATAGCGCCATTCAACATTTTTAATGAGTACCCAATGTCGAAACTATTTTTCAAAGGCCGTATCGAAACAAGACAGAACCACGTTCTTGCTGGCTACAACGTAAACCGCGATGTAAAAGCGGGTACTGAAGAATCTCCAATCGCTGTAATGGTTCAAACTGAAGCGCGCAAAGCAGAAGTTGAAGCACTAGCCGCTGAAAATTCTATCTTCGTTACTGTTACAGTCGACGCAGACAAAGAAGAGAACACCATCGAGCTTGATACTCTACTGAACAAGCCAAAAACGATGACGTTTGAAAAGACCCCTAACCGTAACGACCCATGTTCTTGCGGCAGCGGTAAGAAATACAAGAAGTGCTGTGCATAAGCGCTTTGACTTGAAGAATTTAAAAACGGACCGGTAGCAATATCGGTCCGTTTTTTTATACGCTAAGCAAGCTTATTCAGCGTAAGACAAATTATTAGGCGTCAGACAAACTGAAGCCACTAAATTTGGCGAAATTAGGCGTCGCCTTACTGCCACTGAACGTATAAAGCATCACACCCTGTTCACTGCCTACTAACGAATCAAACGTGATCACTTCCTGCCATTGTTGTTTTTCTAACGGGCGGAAATGAGCGCTGACTTTTCCGCCTTGTTTGACGAGCTTTACCGACACACTAGATTCACTAAACAACAGACGTTCCTTGATCTGTGGCTGACCATTTTGTTCTACAACGAACACCAATGAACGCTCGCCCATGAACATCTCTTTGCTCACTTTAATGTAGTTGTCGTTATCCCAGTAAATACCTAACCCAGCTTGTTCAAATGCGAGGTTTGGATCTAATTGAACCGTCACTTCTGTGCTGTAATCCGAGCTAGATACTGGATGAACGAAGATATTATCAACATCAGCTGAACCCGCACCAAAGATATTGCCCTCTTGCACTTGCATCGTCAGCACGCCGTTTTCCAAAGACCGATGTTCCGGATTTTCATTTCTGATTTGCCAGTTAACGAGGTTATTCATGTTATTAGTCCTTGCTGCTAGATCATGCGTTGACGGAGTTGGTAAAACACATTGTCGAGTTCATCGGGATTTTGCTTTTGAATGCGATTAAGCTCTCTTTGTACAGAATCGTACATAAGTTGGTTATCCATGTCTTTCAATGCGGCGTAGTAATGAATGCGACGTCCCAAGATAAAGTTATTCTGGTCATTCTCACTCATCATATTGAAACGGTCTATTGTCGCTAAGAACTTCGCTTTATCCTGTGGCAGCTGTCCGTTCAGTTCCATCAACAAATTAATACCGTGATAGTTACCATAGTTGCCCGTCACGCGGTTTAGTTTACTGATCAATTGATATTGTTCTTCAAGCATTTCACGTTCGCTAAGTGGCGTGAACTCTCCATTCTGCACCAGTTCATCCAATTCGGTTCCAGGCTTCACAGCAAGCGACAGAATGCGTATTTCATCTGGGTTGATTTGGTTAAGTAAGGCCGCCGTTTCTTCAACATGCTGCGCCGAATATTCTTTACCACCCAAGCCAAGGATAATGAAGGTCATCATCTTCATACCCGCTTGCTTCGCGTATTCGGTCGATTTCAAAATAGATTTCGGAGTAATGCCTTTTTTCATCAATTTGAGAACATCAATAGAACCCGATTCCATACCGCAATAAAGCATGTTGAGCCCTGCATCACAGATGGCTTTCATCTCTTCAGGCGACTTCTTAGTCATGCTTTGCGCTCGTCCATAAGAGCTGATCTGCTTTAACTCTGGGAAGGCTTGTTTGAGTGTATTCAACACATCCAGCAAGTCTTCGGTATCCATAGTGAATGAATCACCGTCTTGCAGAAAACAGGTCTCAAATTTACGGTTCTTATAGAATGCTTTCGCAGCCCAAATGTCTTTCTTAATCTCTTCAACGGGACGAATTGCAAACTCCATCCCCTCAAACAGCGTACAGAATTTACATTTGTTCCAAGGACAACCTTGGGTGGTGCGAATCAATAAGCTATCCGCTTCTGAAGGTGGACGAATATGCCCTTGTTGGAACTGATACTGTGTCATTTGAATGCCCAATAATTAACTATTCGCATAGGCTACTAGAAGTTCATTCAATGAAAAACACGGTGCAATTTGAATTATTATCAAATGAAAACGGATAATTAAAGAAGAAGAATGTTGAAGTATTAAGTAGGTTAAAGGCTAATCAAGGTTGTCCGGTGTACGTAAATTGGTTCCACACTTTGTACATTTATAGTCACCGTTTCCGCCACTTGAAGCTAGCGACGATAAAATCATTCCAAGCAACCCTGGCTTCTTTTCATGTTGTGGCGCTTTTTCGGCTTGGTTACTGAACATAGTGTACTTGTGCAGTGTCAGTTCCTTACAGTTACTACAGAACGCTCTCGTCTTCTCACTTCCATACATAATATCTATCTCCTTAACTCAAAGTACAAACTAAACATATGGCAAATATGCCACACGTAGAGTTAAATCTAAATATTTTCATGAAGTTATGAGTAAGTAAGAGCGTTTTAAAGAAAAGTAAACTCTCGACTGTTAAGTGAAGTGTTGGTGAACAAAGTTATTCAATTCAGTCACGCTTCTGATGATGTAAACCTCTTTCTCTTTAGCGCGCAATTCTAACTGCGCTCTAAAGTCGTCATTCCAAAATTTAGGACACAGTTGTAGTGTCTTATAGCTTTGTATCGTGCCTTTTATCACTGAGCTTCCAGCAGGCCAGCCTTCAGGTTTAACAAATAAACCTTTGAGCATTCTCTTGGTTACAAACCAGTAGCTAGTTGAATAAGGAATGTCGATATAAACCAAGGTATCAGCTGCATCTAAACGTGTGTTGAACGAGCCTAGAGGGCCAAAACCATCGATGATCCAGCTTTCTGACTTAAATATGCTCTCATGAGCCTCCTCAAATACTTCACGTTCAACAAACTCTGCGTTGGCCTTGTAAACAATAGAGTCCAACTGGTGAAGCTCTATCCCTGTAGCTAGTGCTAACGCCTTGCTGACTGTGGACTTTCCACTCCCAGGCTTACCAAAAACCGCGATCTTTTTCATATGACTTCCTCTATTCAGATAAAACCCATAAGACAGCGACAAAAAACCCACCTTACGGGTGGGTTCGATAAACAAAGCGCATCAACAATCCCACCATTCTTATGGAATGATGATAATTCGTTGGTTAGATGGCGCTAAATTCAGTTTCATAAAACTACTTTTATATATTGTTGCTTAGTTGTCAATGCAGCCAAACGTTGATTGGGAAGCTATATCCTCGTCAAGTCGCACCCATTAATAGTCTTAATGAGTGCTAATTGGTCTTGGTTATTTCGCTTTCTTTTTCGCCACTGTCGCTTCTGATAGCTTGCTTAGTACACCCGATACTTTCTTAACGACCTCGTCACAGCCATTGATCGCGTGACGCTCTACCAAGTAATTAGGATCGTTGTAAGACAACCATACTTTCTTATTTGAATCTTCAGTGACTAACACCTTCTGCGGTAAATCTATCGCGACTTCTTGAGCACATTGCATTAATGGTGTCCCTACTTTCGGGTTACCAAAGATGATGACTTCCGTTGGTCTCAATTCAAGATCGACCTTACTCGCGTTTTTCTGATGGTCAATTCGCGCAAACAATGTCAAACCTTTGCTTATAGCGAGTTCTTCAAAGCGGTCAGCGGTCTCTTTCACTGAGTAATTACTTTGGTATTTAATCAAACCATCAGAAGCCGCAGCTAAAAATGATGCAGAGAGTAAAATGGCGCATAGTGGTAGTAATTTTTTCATCGTCACCTCAGAGATTTAACCTAATCAAACTTACATTCATAGCGCCACTTCTAAAATCAGCGACGTAACCCATGTCAGTATAGACGCGATTCGATTCTCAGTTTGCAGAGAGGATCACTTTTCTAATGCGTCTTATTATCATCAGTTTAGGTGGGGATTTTTTCAAAAGTTAAACACACGATCAGTGCCACGATTTGGTTCCACATTTCTCACATTGGTATTCGTAATCACTGTCGACATAAAAACCGGGAACTTTATGGTCACCTCTAAACAATAACGTCATCAGGTACTCCATCAACACGCCTAGCTTCCATTGCTTCTTTTCAGATTCAGCGTCCGCTTTTGATTCAGCATCGGAAGCGCTAACAGCAAGGTGCGGGGTAAGTGCGTCGCACTGCTCACAGTGATAAGGGTGTTTAATATACTTATTATCAAGCATTTATATAAGCCAACTGATATTTATAAATTTGATACATACTAACAACTTATCACTCGGTTCTCGAACTTATTGTTGTCCACTAGAGTTTTATTAGAAAGAAATGAGACACAAGGTAAGTGCCATGCATCTTGAATCAGTTACCATCGAGATCTCCCTCATTGAAAAGCTAAAGCTATTCTTACGCTAAGGTATGAAATTAACTTTTACTTTAATAGCCCTTTTTCCGCAGCACCTTCAAGTTGCACTTCTAGCTCTTTCCATAAGGCACGACTGCCTTTAGAAATACGCTCGCCATTGAAGGTCAGGACTTTGTCTTTGGATATGTTGTGCTTCTTCCAGCTATGACCACCACCATGGATGTTATGAAGCAAAGGTGGCACTCTATCGATCGCCTTACCAAATCTAGCTTCCGGTGACTCACCGGCTTCGAACTCAAGCCATAAATCCAAATACTCGCTTCTTGAATGGCTCGGCAATGATTTCAGCAAGCGCTCGACGCAGTTTCTCTCTTTGAGCTTGTTTTCTTCGGTTTCACTGGCATAAATGATGGTATCTCCGGCATCGATTTCCCCAAGGTCATGAATCAGCAACATCTTCATTACTCGGGTAATATCGATTTCTTCATTGGCATAGTCTTTCAACATAAGAGCGCTCAAACAGACGTGCCAACTGTGCTCGGCCGAGTTTTCATATCGGTCCAATCCAACTGGTTTCGTCTGTCGATGAACATCCTTTAATTGTTCAATTTCGACCATGAATTGCAGAATGCCTTTGATTTCTTCCACGATAAGCTTCCTTAACTTAAGTTGATGATTGAGCGGTGCGGAGGGTTAACCTAGCGACAAAGAAGCGTTACTCCCAATGAACCTACATTTTGTAATACGCAACACCCGATGGTTGTGGGCTAAGCTTATCTACCTGTTAGCCATAGGGTGTTCAGGATTTAACTGAAGCAGATCCCACAAGTTACCGTAAAGATCTTCAAACACAGCAACGGTGCCGTAGCCTTGCTCTTTAGGCTCTCGGACAAAGTTAATGCCCAAAGACGTCATACGTTCGTAATCACGCCAGAAGTCATCGGTGTTTAAGAATAGGAATACGCGTCCACCAGCTTGGTTGCCGATGAAATCGTGTTGCTCAGGCTTGGAAGCTCTAGCAAGTAACAGGCTCACACCGGTTGAATTTGGTGGAGCAACAACAACCCAGCGCTTATCTTCTTCTGGCAGATACGTGTCTTCGATGAGATCAAACTTAAGTTTGTTTACATAGAAATCAAGCGCTTCATCGTAGTCTTTTACCACGAGTGCAATGTGGACAATATTCTGTTTCATAACATACCTTGTTGGGGTTTTAGCTGCAGGGAATGATGCCATGAAGCAGGTAAAGACACTAGGTGTCGCATCATAAATCGTAGTATCTCGTCCGTCACAATCTAAAAGGTATACATCATTTATAACTGCCAGAATCCGAGCTCGACGCCACCTTGAATGACAATGGCACACATCCCGTGACGTGGTAACTCCATTGGCGGCACCGCAACTTCGGCGCCTAGTTTCTCGGCTGCAGTTACTGCAGACTGAATATCCTCAACCAACGTGTAATGACGAACAGTTGGTTCTTCAGTTTCACGAAGCGGTGCTCGAATGCCAATTACCCCGCCATTAGATAGCTTTGCAGTGCGCGCCCCACCAAGGTTCACATCTGCACCACTGAATTTCACGTTGTAGAGCTGAGCGTATGTTGCACAAACGACATCGACCTCTGGGGTAACCACTTCAAGATATTGAACCTTCATCAAATTTCCTTCTCGTGTTCTTTAAGACTCTCAACCTGCATACAGCTGTGCAGGTGTTTCTCATCAATAATTTATTACTAAGCAATTCGACCGCGCATGATAAATTGCGGGCCTGCTGCGCCACCTAAATACTGTTGATTGATATCTTCGAAGCCGCCTTTCTTATAACAGTTGAATGCTGCCGGATTTTTGCAATTCACAGTTAAGTAAATCGACTCATACGCTGAGTAATTCGCTTTTAAATACGGAAACAAAGCCTTCACCGTGCCTGTTCCTAAACCTTTACCTTGCTGGTTTTTATCAAGCACAAAAGCTCTCAAGCCAATGCTTCCTTCAGGGCAGAATTCGTAGTGCTCTGCGTAAGCGATATCCAGCTTAAAGAAACCCACAACTTCGTTATCAGACTTAATCACGTGCAAGTGCGTCGTTTCACTGCCGTCTAATAAAAACTCTGCAGCTGTACCAGCGAACTTAACCTGTTCATCGGCGAGTTGGATGGCCTGAACTAACGCCACATGTGAATCTTCAAGCCTTTCGATAGTTATCATTGTTGTTCCTTCTGTATAACACGCACGAAAAACCGACTAGAGCTCATCGCTAGTGTCTCGAGAACCGTATTTTGGGAAGTTGATATTAAGAACGTTATCGTCCTCAAGAGTGAATAGAACACTTCCATTCTCTACACCGGTTTCGTTCCTATCTGAACAACCTAGAAACAACTCCCAATCAAACGAATATTGAAGTCGGTATTGATTCGCATTGATGTGTAGAACGTCTTTGATTTTGATACCGTTCACCACATGTGCCATATCATCGATGTATGACAGATCAGGAATTAATTTTTCTTCGAATTCACGTTTATGCTCGGTTAAGAAATTGAGCAGTTCAGAACATAACTCGGAGCCATGAACCAATGGTTTAGACAGACTAGAAAACAACATTTCTAAATACTCCAGGATTGTTTTGATATTGGGCGGATGCCTGCGAATCTGTTACAAATTCAATCTCAATCGGAAACGGTAACTTCAAATTCCGACACTACATTAGAGTTTTGGATGTTTTGATACCAACTTTTTACGTCTTCAACCAGCAAGTGCATCATGTAATTGTGACAGTGCGCAGGTTCATAAAAGTTTTGCAGAAGGAACGCACAACTGCCGTGTCGTAGATAGGCGATATCGTGAAATTCAGACTTCACTTCAAAGCCGATTGACTGGTAAAAACGCTTGGATAAATCGAAGTCTTTCGCGGGTACGAAAGACTTAATCTCTGAGACTTTGAGGTTTTCCATCCTACATCCTTATAGTGTTGATGTTCTTGTGCTGACACGCTTAACGCTTTAAGTGGTTACGGTGTTTATTCAGAGTCTTGCTGAAATGAGTCGACTTCGGCTTTAGTTAGATAACGCCACTGGCCTGCTTCAACATCCAAACGAACGTGACCAATCTGTTCACGGTGTAGGCCAACAACTCGATTCCCGACCGCAGCAAACATTCGTTTTACTTGATGAAACTTGCCTTCTGTAATGGTCAACAGCACTTCTTTACTGGTAATCACCTCGAGCTCTGCCGGACGCGTCGGCTTTTGTTCGCCCTGCAATTGAATGCCCGCTTTAAACTTATCAGCGACATCGTCTTTGATATCTCGTGACAATGTCACGCGATACACCTTCTTACAAGACTTGGTTGGCAGCGTAATATTGAATGACCAGCGCCCATCATCGGTAATTAAGACTAAACCTGTGGTGTCGGCATCTAAGCGCCCTGCGATGTGCAGTTCTGATGCTTTGTCTATCTCGATGTAGTTGAACAATGAAGGATAAACTTCATCGACATTAGAACAGATAGTACCCGCAGGCTTGTGCATTAAGAGGTATCGAAATTCACGCAATTTAAGCGGCATGCCATTAAACAAGATGGCGTTGGTTTCATGAACCTGAGTCGATTCATCGGTGACTGTTTCACTGTTTACGTTCACCTCGCCATTATGGATGCGTTCAATCGCTTCAGGCTTGGTCAGGTCAGTGCTTTTACATAGGTATTTATCAAGGCGCATTAATCGTCGGCACCACATTTAGCACAAGGCTTGTAAGTTCGTTCACCTTGCTCGATAACCACATAGTCGCCAACACACTTGTCACATAGCGCTAACTTTGGGTAAGCGTCTTTCTGTTTCTTTGCGTTGATGTTGCCTTCGGTGGTGTATACGGTTCTCATTTTGATGCCTTTGCTTGAATAACGTGAGAGACGCAAATTGTATCACTGTTTACAGCTTTGATTGGAGTGGTGGTGCATAGATAAATTGATTTTAAGCACCGCCATTCCAAGATCCCTCCCCGTAACGGCTTAACCATGAACAACAAAATCAACGTGCCACGGCTATCAGTGGTAAAATGATAAAAGCTCACCAACTTATGAAGTCGATAATGAAAGATTGTAATCAATGCGGAAAATGCTGTATCAAATACGGAGATGGCGACCTTGCCGCGACTCAAGAAGAGATCGATTTGTGGGAGTTGTTCAACCCAGACATCTTTGAATATGTTCGAGGAAGCGAGATCTGGTTCGACCCTGAATCTGGCGAACGTTTAACTCGCTGCCCTTTTCTGGAGCTGGTTCCGACGAAAGACACCAAGGCTCAAGCCAAGTACACATGTAGCATTTACTTAGACCGACCAGAAGATTGCCGACACTACCCAAGCCTAATTAATGAGATGGTACGAGATGAGTGTGAAATGATTG
The DNA here is from genome assembly GCF_041467395.1 of Vibrio sp. 10N.247.310.98. Lineage (NCBI taxonomy): Bacteria > Pseudomonadati > Pseudomonadota > Gammaproteobacteria > Vibrionales > Vibrionaceae > Vibrio > Vibrio sp. 10N.247.310.98. The sequence goes on from NZ_JBFSUL010000032.1 coordinate 23,144, forward strand.
AGGTGGTGGATTTACAAGACACGAAGAAAGCTCAAAGGAAACTCGACCTGTTGATGAAAGACAGCCGCCCTTCAAGCTATTCGTAAGCGATGATCTTTTGAAGATCAATCTTCAGCATGAGCTAATATCAGCTAAAACCTTAAGCCAAATACTGGTTCGCTTCTAACCAATCAAGCGCAACCAGTGCCGCCAATGAACATACCGCTTTGTCGTTGCCATCCACAAACTTAAGCTCTTCAATTTCGGCATCTGGAGACAGTTCGCCAGTATAATCAGCAAGATAACAAGTCAATTGCACCGATACGCCTTCCGCTTTACCATCAGCTTGGCCTGTAAACGTCTCGACGTATTTGATGGAATCAGGCACTAAATCGACTGAGATCTCTTCTTTGATTTCGCGAACCAGTGCTTGCTCATCACTTTCGCCAGCTTCACGCTTACCACCCGGTAGATAGAACAGTTCTTTGTCTTTTGATCTCACCATCAACAACTTGCCGTCTTTGATGAATATCCAAGCCAGCTTATCAATTACCTTATGCATGTCGTTAGACCTTATTTCTGTTTTAGTTCTCGTTATTACTGAATCTGGCCGCGCTATTCTATTAGTCACGACCAAACAAAGCCTGGGTATGTTACACGCTGGAAGGAATATACTCTATTGAATCAAATAGGAAATATCATAACCAAAACGAAAAATGACAGCGTTCGAGACAATGCTCATCAACTGTCATTGGCGATGTTTACGAACTGCTCTCTAGCTGCCCGCGAATAGTATCAATCGACTAGCCACTTAAGCGCAGAGTCATGGTCTTCGAATGACTTAATCTCACCGGACACAAACCAGCTCCCTACTTTTGAAGCGAATTCTTGCCAGCTTTTATCGCCATAAATCGCGATTTTGTCTATCTTCGAATTGAGCTCTAATCCCAGTTTAAAATCATCCCAAGCTGCACGTAACTCCCATCCTGTTAAGGTTGAGATATCGACCAGCATCTTGAGTTCAGATGAATCGAGTTCTTCTAGCGTGGTATTTAGAATTGGCATCATTGCTTGATAGTCATCGTGTGTAAGCTTGCCTTTCGCTTTAAACACAACGATGGTTTCACCGCTAACACGTTCAATTCCAACCGATATTCCATGACGTTCGATACTCATAACCTAGCCCTCATAGTAGAAACTAGAGTTAGCTTAGAGGATTAAACAGCAAAGAGATGAGAGGTTTACGTCAAAACGGACAAGCGCTTTATCTGAACTTAATATCAGAGAGTTAATCGCGCTACTCCAACAGTTCGCTTAGGGATTGAACTTGTACGATACCCGGATGCTGTGACTTAAGCTCAGCACCTTCCGTGTTCAACCACACCGCTTGCAAACCCGCTTCAAGTGCTGGGTAAATGTCTTTCTCTAGAGTGTCGCCTACCATGGTGATCTCTTGTGGTGAAACACCGAGCTTAGAAATAATGGCAGGATAGAACCCCGACTCGAACTTAGAAAAGCCAATGCTCGCCTTACAAAAGTAACCCAAGATATATTGAGACAGGCCAACACGCTCAAAGGCTCGAATGATGTCGTCTTTACTGGAATCACCAGCATTGGTAGCAACATAAACTAGATGAGTTTTCGACAACTCCCCCAGTAATGCACGAGCACCACTCACTTCTTGTACGGTTTCCCAGTCACACATCTTCCCTTGTGCGTCTGGGAAATCGACCATCAGCGTATTGCCCCAGTCGAATAAGACTATTTCTGTTAATTCGATTAGCTTTGTCATCTTGCCTCCTGCATACGATGAATTATCTAATGTTTAAGCGAGCCTATAAAAACTTCTCGGACGGTTAGGCTCATTATGGACAACCTTGTTACTGTTTATGGAGCACGATCTTCTAAACACAAAATACCCTTTATTGATAAACCACTTTGAAACGCTCCAACATAAGTAACATGTCTTCACTTGGTGAGATCTTGAGCTCTTCACATTCACGAGAGAAGAAGTTCCAGTGAGCTTCTTTCCACCATTCGAGTGTTTTGTCACCCTCGCCTTCGGCAGCAGCAAACTCCGCCGTCACTTCGTTATATTTGCACTGTGAGACTGAAGTGATCTCTACAATGCAAACTGGCTTGCCATCCCAGTCAGTGACGACTTGCAAGTGACCAACTACTGGTCTCGTCTCGCCTTCATGGCTGTACCAATATTCAAGGCTGCAAGACGCTTGTTTTTCACCCTTGAGAATTAACTGGGCGCAGAGGTTGGCGTTGTATTCATCAGCACAGTAATAGTCGGCACTAAAAGAGGTGTATTGCGAAGCAACGTCTGCTGGTAATGTGTTGAGGTAGCTATCAAGATAAGCTTTGCTTCTTTCTTCCATGATCTTTCCAAATTCAATATCAGGTTGAGCCGATAAACACTTATAGATTAAGCATCTGGCTGCAGTGGGAGTAACCTATCAAGTCAGGTTATAGCTGTAAACCGAGTGAATATCAAAATGCGGGCTGAGAAAGAAGAATATAGGTAGGATTTCGAGGCCAGTACAAGAAGAGCCAAAAGCACCTTTAGTCGGTGCTTTTGGCTCTTAGTATCTCGTTACTAATAGCTCGTAACTGACGGGGTATTAACGGTTCAAGAAGTCGACCGCTTTGTCTGGGAAGTCGGTAAACACACCATCAACTTTGACTTGGTTGTAGAAGACATCCAACATGCCATCAAAGTTATCAGCATAAGCTGGGATTCTTCCTGGGTCAGCACGGAACGTGTACGGGTGAACATCTAAGCCCGCGTCTTTTGCTGACTTCATTAACGGTTTAATAATGATGTTATCTTTGGTCGATGCATCGTCCACCAACATTGGCTTCCAAGGGCCTATTCCTTCCGCATAAGACGCCACTTTTTCCATGCCACCAGCTTCAAACATCCAGTCGTAACTGTACGGCGTTGCTTTGTCACCTTGGTAGGTCATGGTTTCATTCCAATCTGTATAGGCCATCAACTGAACGAGCTTAAGATCCATTTCCATCACTGGCATGAGCTCATCGTTAATGCGTTGAAGTTCATTGGCGTCAAAACACTGCAAATACACTTTGTCGTCTTTTGATAGGTAACCATATTGATGCAAGGTTGCGAGCACAGCTTTTGAGATATCTTTGCCTTCGTGACGATGGAACCAAGGTGCTTTAATTTCAGGATAGATGCCCACGTCATAACCTAAGGTCTTATTTAGGCCTTGGATCAGCTCGATCTCTTCTGCAAAGGTAGCGACACGGAAATCAGACTGCCACATTGGGAAGCGCGTTGGGTACCCTGCCACTCTTTTACCTTGGTCATCGAGGTTAAAGCCTTCGGTCACTTTCAGGGATTTAATCTCAGCAAGCGTAAAATCAATCGCGTAGTAACGGCCATCTGCACGAGCGCGTGTTGGAAAGCGATCCGCGACATCGGTGACTCGGTCTAGATAGTGATCATGCAAAACCACCAATTGGTCGTCTTTGGTCATCACGACATCTTGTTCGATGTAGTCAGGTTTCATCGCATAAGCGAGCGCTTTAGCGGGCAATGTGTGTTCAGGCAAATAACCAGAAGCACCGCGATGCGCAATCACTAAAGGATCGGCGAATACATTTGCAGATAAGCTTAGTGCTAATAAGGTCAGAGACAGTGACGTTGTTTTCATTATTGTTTTCCTTGATAAAACAGAAGCAGGATATGCCTGCCTCTGTTGTTACTTATAGATGTGATTCAGTAAATACACTACTGAGCTAGCGCTTCTTTCTCTCGTTCGAGATCTTTTTGTTTATGGTGCGCACGCTCACCTAAGAAGGCGTAAAGCAGACAGATGATTGAAGCCACACAAGCGCCGACCAAAATAATGAAGCCGCCATCCCAGCCGTAATGGTCAACCATAAAGCCGAGTATTGCGTTCGCAGCAACCGCGCCACCTAAGTAACCAAACAAACCCGTTAGACCAGCCGCTGTACCCGCTGCTTTCTTAGGCGCTAGTTCCAGTGCATACAAACCGATCAGCATTACAGGACCATAGATAAGGAAACCAATCGCAACCAGTGCCAGCATATCAACCGTTGGGTTACCTGCTGGATTCAGCCAATATACCAACACAGCGACTGTCACTAGAACCATGAACAAGATACCTGCAGGTGCACGTCGGCCTTTGAATAACTTATCTGAAATCCAACCACACAATAAGGTGCCAGGGATACCTGCCCACTCATACAAGAAGTAAGCCCAAGATGATTTATCTACAGAGAAGTCTTTTGCTTCTTTTAAGTAAACTGGAGCCCAATCGAGTACGCCATAGCGGATAAGGTAAACAAACGCATTGGCAATAGCGATTGACCACAACAGTTTGTTAGAGAAAACGTACTTAAAGAAGATCTCTTTCGCCGTCATTTCTTTCTCATGAGACGTATCGTAGTCGTCTGGGTAATCGTCTTTATGTTCTTCAATCGGTGGTAAGCCGCAAGATTGAGGTGTATCTCTTACAGTAAACCAAACAAAGACAGCAACGAGAGTGGCAAAAAATGCAGGAACATAAAAAGCGGTTCGCCAATCGTCGTTAAAAGCCCACAGCCCCAACAAGAACATTGGGCCAATCAAACCGCCACCCACGTTGTGAGCAACGTTCCATACTGACACTATCTCACCACGTTCTTTTCGTGACCACCAGTGGACCATGGTTCGTCCACAAGCTGGCCAACCCATACCTTGGAACCAACCATTCAAGAACAGCAGGATAAACATCGCAGTGATGCTGCCTGTTGCCCAAGGCATAAAGCCAAAGCAGAACATCACCAGTGCCGACATTAACAAGCCACCGCTGAGGAAGTAACGAGGGTTAGAACGGTCAGAAACACTGCCCATTAAGAACTTAGATAAGCCGTAAGCGATAGATACCGCCGCTAATGCAACCCCTAGTTCTCCACGGCTAAAACCTTGTTCAATGAGATAAGGCATCGCCAAACTAAAGTTTTTACGGACTAAGTAGTACCCCGCATAGCCAACGAAGATGCCAAGAAACAGCTGCCATCGTAGTCGTGTGTAGGTGCTATCGATCTTATCTGATGACAAGCGATCGATATGCGCCATAGGTTTGAATATTCCAAACATAGGAACCTCATAATTATTGGGCGAAGGAAGAATTTAAATGCTCGAACGAAAAAATTTAGCGCTCATTCGAAATCAAGGGAATTGTATGTGCTTCAGGATTAATTTCTGTGATAGAGGTAGTTATTAACAAAAAATAACTTTAAATACAGCATATTAGTTTCATTTAATTAGACTGCGCTTCATATTTTTGTTTGTATCTGTTTAATTAAACATCAGAACTTTCGAGTACGAATAAATTCAAAAAGAGCGAGCGAACATAAATCAACCAACAACAACTTTGTTATTACTGCGAATGCATAGTGAATAACAACAATTTTGGTTGAATCTGTGGAGTTATGAAGGTGGTTTGGGCTATTGGTTAAAGAAGTTCGCTAAAATCAATGCAAACAAAAAGGGTCTAGATTTCTCTAGACCCTTTTAGGTAATAACGCTTGGTGGCTTGATGTTGGCTAATTAAGCAAACATTAGCTAATTACTCGAAGTATTAGCTAGCCACACGACATGATTATGCGTCGATGTAAAAAGCTTCTACAGTGCCTTTTAGAGTAATAAGCATTGGCTGACCAAAACGATCTAGCGCTTTTGGAGAAGGGATCTTAACCCAACCTTCGCTGATGCAGTATTCTTCAACATCAGTACGCTCTTTACCATTTAGACGAATGCCGATTGGGTATTCGAAACACTCAGCAACGTGGTGTGGGCTGCGTGGGTTGCCTGCAAGATGATCTGGTAAAGCTGGTCTTGAATTAGTATCGCTCATGTTCATTACCTGTATGTACGTAAATAAAAAAAGTGCGTCATTCTAGTCAATATAGGCTTTGTGCTCAACAACTGCTGCAATAAATCGTCTTGATCGTTTTAATCAACAGCTAGTTGTTTGATTTAAAGGCGATATCGGCATGAGTTTCAACGAAAATTTAACAGGTTTATGCATTATGGATGAAAGGGAGAAATTCATTACTCGAACGGCAGATAAACTAATATCAGGCTTTTATTCCGAGCTTATCGATTAAGCTCAATACTCATCACTTTATGGTTCGGTTCTGATTCGATATTTACGATTGACCAACCTAGCCCTTGGTAGAGACCCATGATATTGGTGTACGCGTAGAGTTGAGTTTGCACTGCAGAAGAAACCTGTCTGACACCACGATTAATCAGTTCACTGGCAATGCCTTGACCGCGCCATTGAGGGTCGACAAACACAGCGTTGATCCACACTACATCACGAACTTGGTGAGGTTCTTGAAAATAGGAATACGCCAAGCCACCAATGACCACATTATCGCGAAGTACTGTTATTACTGGAGGGAGTTGTACGTTTTCTTTATAGGTATCTTTAAACTTGAAATCAGACCATTCACTTTGAAATAAGCCCTCTAACTCATGCCAATAAGGTGAGTTTTCATCGCAATTTCTAAAGATTACTTTCTGCATTTTTCCGTCCTTTTAAAGAGAGTAATTCGGCTATCCTAGCCTTGTTTAATCTAAGTGTAGGTAAAGCTACTCTTCTTCGTCGTAATCGTCTGCTGGGTCTTGATTAATTTCTTCGCCGCATCCTAGGCATTCACCTTGCAGATCCGTAGGCATCACAATAATCAAACCACAATGAGGGCAAAGATCGCCTTGTTGAAACATCCTGTATTCCTTCTACTTAATGGCTATTGCTTAGGATATTTTTGCTTACTCGCTTCTAGCCAGTCGTGAATCACTTGGCGAGCGGATTCCGACGGAGGTGCATTTCGTTTTCCGCAGATTTGGTCTATTTCAAAAGGAAATGCTTTGCTCGGGACGCGGCGTAAACCTATGGTTAAACGCTGAGGCTTGAGCATGCGGAACACCACATAACGATCGCTCATGATTCGGTTGTGATACACGCCAATACAGTGCTTCTGCTCGATGCCTTCGTGTTCAAGGTCGTAATAATCCGTGAGCGGATGAATGTTGTCATTGCCAAGTAAAGGAACGGGATAAGGGATGTCTTTATCCATTGGGCAGTTACCCTCCAAGCGTCGTAATTGGCGTTGCTCCGTCCAGCGGTCATGCAGTTGCTCAAACATCGCAAAAGAGTTCTGACTGGTAATCGCACGCAGTGGATCATCCATCTCCAAATCTTGCCCTAACAATATCGCATCTTGGAACATCGCCATCTTCGACGGTGCATTAAGTCTACCCTCTTCCACCATTGCAATCCCTAATCGGCTGCCAGTTAGAAATGGATGAACTTGGTCCAAACGCAGGGCTGTGTATCCAACTTTTGAGTAATGCTTGAACTTAAGAACTCGTCTTTGCAGTGGCTCGAGAATGCGAACAATGTGGTCGAGTTCATCACCAACATTGTAATGAAGCTCTAGCTTGTCGATGAATTTGAGTGTCGCCTTGCTGCCGTCTAAGCCCAACTTGGTAAGGATCTTCTTCTGCCCTAAGCGACTTAGTGCCAGTGCTTTCTTGTTGTCGACACTGTATTTCATGCAGATCAAAGCCAAAATAACAGGCCTTAATTCAAGCAATTGCGCGGCTTCATAAGTATTCGCAGCAAGCCACAACATCTGGTATTGGTATTCTGGAAAGTCGTCGGTGATTTCACGATAACGCGCAGGTAATGAATTTAGCCAACGACCATTCACGTCAAACTGTTCAACAAGGTTGAGGCTCAGCCCAATGCCTCCATCAAGCGGTCGTCTACCATCTTCAAACACATGAAAGCCGACGAGCTTTTGAGACCAGTCTCGGATCTCAATATCGTAGTCGAAACCTAATGTTCGAGTGGGAATGGTTAGTAGTGCTGTCATTGATGCCTCTTCGTTATTGGCGCATTGAACTATCAAGCCTATCTAACAGCATAAGCTAGCGCTTCAACCACTATATCAACCTTTTGTAAATTTCTTACCAATCAAAGCGATATAAATACGATAGTGCTTAGAAGAACATTGAATGATGATTTTACGGAATATGAGATCTCTTCGATATCATTTGCTTCAACAGAAACTATGCTTGTTACATAACTCACAACAAGAGGCTTTAATTATGGATTACCGACATATTCTGGTCGCACTTGAACTGTCTGACGACACCAAGATTCTCATTGATAGAGCGACCTTCTTCGCTGATAAACTGGAGGCTGGCATTTCATTTGTTTATATCGATGGTACGCATGGAGAAATTTATCCAGAGCTCGTTGATATTCAGGGAAATGACGGTGATTTACCCATCAATGAAGATGCCGTTAAGCATTTGAAAGAGTTTGAAGCCTACGCCAAGCACCCAATCAAGCACATTTTCGTGGGAACGGGTGATTTGAACGATAAGCTCAAAAATGCCATCGAAGCCAACGGCGTTGACCTATTGCTATGCGGCCATCACCATGATTTTTGGCATAAGCTCATCTCCCATTCTAAACAGATCATCGATACTTCCCCTATCGATATTCTCGTTGTTCCAATGGAATAGAAGCTCCAGTTCGACACTCAAAAATAACCGGCATTGCCAACCTCTATCGGTATTATTGGTTGGCTTGATATCCTCTTCAACACACTCATCCTGATCGAAATCTCCTATTTCCCACTTAGAGTAGTCATTTGTGATCTTGTCAGCCTATCAACTCGTAAGCGTCTAATAATTAACAAATCACGTCATTTCGATTTGAATCAACGTACTGAAATGTACGACCCAGACCATGCCTTCATCAATCAATGGTCAGACGGTAACGCAGTCACAACAAGCCTCACAAACCAGGACGCATTATGAAATTTAAAACGGTACGACTTGTATTAGGTGACCAACTCAACATTGAGCATTCATGGTTTCGACAGGTCAACGATGACGTTATTTACATCATTGCTGAACTCAAACAAGAAACGGATTATGTAGCCTCTCATATTCAAAAAGTGGCCGCGTTTTTCTGTGCGATGGGTTACTTCGCTAACGAACTCAAAGAACAAGGTCATCAAGTACTCCACCTTACTCTTAACGACACAACGCAATTTGAAAACCTAGACACACTTTTAAAGCACTATGTACACGAATTCGGCGCAGAGAAATTCGAATATCAAAGGCCAGATGAATATCGCCTCTTAGAGCAGATGAACAAGCTCAAGCTGACCAATGCGACCAAAGGTTGTTGTGATACAGAACACTTCCTCTTTCCATTCGAGGAGATAGAACAACAGTTTCCAAAAGACAAACACATCATGATGGAACACTTCTATCGCCGAATGAGAAAACGTTTCGACATTTTGCTAGAAGACGGAAAGCCCGTTGGCGGAAAATGGAATTACGACGCGAACAATCGAAATAAGCTCAAGAAACAAGACATCGAAAACCTGCCTCAGCCGCTGATGTTTACCAATGACATAACCGACATTTTGCAGCGTATCGAGCACCACCAAGTGCAAACTATTGGTCAAGTCGGTAACCAGTTACTATGGCCGGTGAACCGCGCACAAAGCTTGTCTCTACTCGCTCATTTCTGCCAAGTCTGCTTGCCGTTATTTGGGCAGTTTCAAGATGCGATGACGACAGAGCACGACTCTAAATGGAGCTTGTATCATAGCCGTATATCGTTCTCGCTGAACAGTAAACTGCTGAGCCCTAAAGAAGTGATTGATGCAGCACTGTCGGCCTACCAAGCATCCTGTCTTCGAGACAGCTCACCAGATAAGCCAAGCATCGATATTGCACAGGTCGAAGGATTTGTACGCCAAATACTGGGGTGGCGAGAGTACATACGCGCCGTCTATTGGGCAAACATGCCTGCTTACGCCAACAAAAACCATTACTCAGCACATAATAACCTGCCCCATTACTTTTGGGACGGACAAACCAAGATGAACTGCATGAAGCATGCGATTGACCAGTCTCTTGAGTTTGCTTACGCGCACCACATCCAAAGGTTAATGATCACTGGCAACTTCTGTTTAATCACGGGTATAGACCCAGACCAAGTCGATAGTTGGTACCTCGGTATTTACGTCGACGCGATTGAGTGGGTTGAAATGCCAAATACGCGAGGTATGGCACTGTTTGCGGATGGCGGGATCGTAGGAACCAAACCATACTCTGCCAGCGGTTCCTATATCAACCGCATGAGTGACTACTGCAAAGGCTGTCACTACAAGATAAAAGAACGCAGCGGCGAGCAATCTTGCCCTTTCAATAGCTTGTATTGGCGCTTTATGGACCAGCACCGCGATGCGTTAAACCGCAACCCACGTATGGGCATGTTATATCGCTCTTGGGACAACATGGATGAGCAATCACAACAAGCGATTCTCGATACTGCTGAACAACGAATCACAAACTTGGAGAACTTATAATGGTGGAGCAACTCAGATTACACATATTGGTGGTCGGTGGGAGCGGCGGTATTGGTTTCGCTGTGGTTAAACACCTATTATCTGAGCTCTCTCGGTTTGATTTTCTTGATGTGCATGTAGACGCGACTTACCACTCTCAACAGCCGGAACTAGAAAACAATCGCTTGAGCTGGCACAAAGTCGACGCCACCGACGAAGCTGATATTAAGCGCTTGAGTTCTGAGTTTGAACAACTTGATTGGCTGATCAACTGCGTGGGTATGCTCCACACTCCAGATCTTGGACCGGAAAAGAACTTGTCGTCCATCGACCCTGAGTTTTTCCTCAAAAACATCTCTGTGAATACCCTGCCCAGCTTGTTATTAGCAAAACACTTCACGCCGATACTTAAAGCGAGCGACAATCCAAAGTTTGCTGTGGTATCCGCAAAGGTTGGCAGTATTTCAGACAACAGATTAGGCGGTTGGTATAGCTACCGCTCATCGAAAGCAGCCCTAAATATGTTCATCAAAACCATGTCGATCGAATGGCAACGCACCATTAAGAAAGGCACCGTGTTGGCTCTGCACCCGGGCACGACAGACACAGCTCTGTCGAAGCCTTTTCAGACCAATGTCCTTGAAGGTAAGTTGTTTGAGTCAAGCTATGTCGCCCATCAGTTGGTCGATATTATTCGCACTGCCACACCGGATAACAGTGGGCACTTCTACGCTTACGATGGTGAACAGTTAAATTGGTAGTTGATACGAGTGTCCGTCTTTCATTAGTGCTAAAAAAGAAAACCCAACAGAGTTGAAGCTCCATTGGGTTTTTATTTAGAAAGAACGCCTCTGTTTTAAAAGGCGTTTGGTTGATATCTAGCTAAAGATCAAAACTGATCATCACGATTATTCAGCCCAATTGAACTTAGTATCGTCAACACCTTCTTTCTCTTCTTTAGCTCGCTCGCGTCGATGTTGTTCTTCAATTCGCGCAGCGTCTATCTCTTGCATGATGGCTTCGATATCAGCCAAGTCGTCGGTTTCCGTAAACTCACCCGTCAGTTTGCTGTCTGGCTTCAAGTCGCCTTTCTCGTACAGCGCCCACATTTCCTTGGCATACTCGGTTTTTGCCAGTTCAGGAGCAAACTGAGCGTAATAGTCACGGATGTTATTGATGTCACGAGCCAGCATCCACTCAGCGTTGTTGTTAGCCGAAGCGTCAACCGCTTGTGGTAGGTCGATAATTACTGGACCGTACTCATCCACCAATACGTTGAACTCAGACAAGTCACCATGGATCAAACCAACACACAGCATTTTAACTACGTAAGTCATCATCACGGCGTGGTCTTCGATCGCTTGCTCTGCTGACATCACCACATCGTTCAAACGTGGTGCAACGTAACCCTCATCGTCAGTGACCAGCTCCATAAGCAGTACGCCATCAAAGCAACCATAAGGGACAGGCACACGAACACCCGCTTCTGCCAGTTTATATAAGGCATCCACTTCAGCACTTTGCCAAACCTTTTCTTGTTGTTCACGACCAAAGCCAGAGCCTTTTTCCATCGCTCGAGCGCGGCGGCTATTTCGGACTTTTCGGCCTTCACGATACGCGGTCGCTTTTTTGAAGCTGCGTTGGCTTATTTCCTTATATACCTTGGCACAACGGATCGTATCGCCGCAGCGCACAATGTACACCGATGCTTCTTTGCCACTCATGAGTTGGCTTGTCACCTCGTCGACTAAACCGTCGTCAACTAAAGGCTGTATTCTTTTAGGTATCGTCATGCCGCCTTTATACATCACTTATCTTACAGATAGAAATATTAACTTGAGAAATGAATGACGAAACGATTAAAGGATCATCAAAATTACGACAAAGGAAGGAAATATTGGAGTTAACGGGTTTAGATCATGAGGATTGACCTGATCTATTCAGATTATGGGACTAAGACTTATTACGACGACAACGTTCAGAACAGTAGATCACGTCATCCCAACAGCGCTGCCATTTTTTACGCCATGCGAAAGGCTTTTGGCAAACAGGACATATCTTAGTCGGTAAATGGGGTTTCTTGTGCATGGCCGTTCCCTTCTTGAAGCATCCACTTCCTGCGTTTACTAGAGATTCCCTATTACGCTCGTACCTCGCTTTAGGGAATGACGAAGGTAATGCGAACAAAGCCTAGTTCTCTATGACGTTCGTTCCTGACTTTAAGGAGTGACTGCGTAGTGATTTGTGACTACTCCCGACTCCGTCATCCTCGAGAAGGAGGAACGACTGAGTCGGGGATCTGCTTCATCTAGCTCTGTTTCTATTTCTGCGCAGATAAATTTAGCAAGAACCAAAGTAACAACCTAAGCGACAACCTTGTACTGCTTCTCCATCTCACTCACACCTAAGCCAGAGTGTTTTGTCACTTTAAGCTGAACGGGCACTCGCTCTTTCAGTGCTTCAACGTGGCTAATGACACCGATCATCTTGCCTGATGCATTCAAGTTATCTAACGCGTTAAGGGCAATGTCCAATGTGTCACTATCCAACGTGCCGAAACCTTCATCTAAGAACAGAGAATCAATACTGGTTTTGTAGCTCACAAGATCAGATAGCGCTAATGCCAACGCCAAGCTCACCAAGAAGCTTTCGCCACCTGATAACGTCTTTGTATCACGCATCACATCGCCCTGCCATGTGTCGAGCACTTGCAGTTCTAAACCATCGTCGGCTTTACGTTTAAGCTCGTAACGACCATGCAAACGTTGTAGCTGCTTGTTCGCAAGGTACACCAAGTTTTCCAATGTTAAACCTTGGGCAAACTTACGGAACTTGTCGCCGTTCTTAGAGCCAATAAGTGAGTTCAAACGAGAGATATCATCAAACTCGACTTGTTGCTCATCAATTTGCTTAAACAGATCTTGCTGATTACTGCGGTTCTGGCTATCCGTTTCAAGATTGGCAGAAATTGCACCGATCTTGGTCGCATGGCTTTGCTGTGCGTTTTGACACTCAGTAGTCGCTTCTTCAACTTGCTGTTGGTCTTGCTCTTGCCATGCTTTCGCATTTTCGTGATTTAGTAGATCCACTTGTGTCGCTTTGGCGGCGTTCAACCTAGCTTGCGCACTGACAATCGCTTCGTCTAAAGACTTCTTCAGGCTTTGAAGTTGAGTTCTAACCTCTTCATCTAACAACGCTGCTTCAAAATTAGCCTCATCTTCGAACGGGCTAGTTTTCAGCGCTTCTAACCAAGCATTCGACGCTTGTGTGTAGCTCGATTGCTTACTGACTAACTCGTCCGAGAAACCAGTGTGTTTGGTTTGCTCGGTTCGATGTTCAAGTTCGCTGCGGTTAAGCACTAACTGCGCGGCATCAAATGCATTTACTGCTTCAGTGACTCTTTGCTTCATCGCATTGCTGGTGGCTTGAATGTCTTTGTCACCAAACAACTCTGTTCTTTCAGCCGTTACACGAGTGAGTTCTGACACTAAAGACTCACTCTGTTGCGTCAGTGTCGCGAGCTCTTTCTCAACACTGCTTAGCTTGTCGTCTAACGTTTTCAATTCGGCATTTTGAGTAATCAGTTGCTTCTCAATATCGGCCTGTTGCTGTTTGGTTTGCTGCCATGTGCTTGATGCTTGCGATTTCGCAGTAAACCAATCATCGATATGCTCAAGTTCAGGTGCTTCGATAGAAGTTTGAACAATGCTCTCTTTCAAGGCGTTCCATTGCTGGCCTTTCGCTTGAGCTATTTGAGTCACTTGCTCGTTTGCGACTTGGTTTTGCTTATTCAAATCAGCTAAGCGTTGCTCGGCCAACTCGAGATTAGACTGCGCCTTGTCAGCCATAACACTTACAGACAGGCGTTGTTTCTCAGCTTCAGCGTAATGCGCTTTAGCATCACCCAACGCTTTGAGTTGCTGCGCGCTCTGACTTAGTTGAAGTTCACACTGCTGAGCAAAGGTCGCGACTGTAGCTTCATTGCCTAAATCGTTAATCGTTAGCAGTGCCAGTTCAGGAGCCGTGCCAACGAAATCCGATAAGCTCTGTTGAAGCTTGCCGACAACGCCTTGCCAATTCAGCTGAGCTTGTTGAATATCCGCTTGCGCACGTTGAATGTCATCGTTAAGCGCCACAATCACAAGGGTAAGAGAATCTAACTGCTGACGATGCTCTTGGCCTTCTTTCTGAATCGCTGCTAATTCTTGTTCCTCAAGCTCTTTCTGGGCATTCAAATCCTTCGAACTTTGTGATTGTTCGATCGCATGGTCTGTTGAACCACACAATGGACAATCCATACCTGGCTTCAATGACGCTCGGTATTTCGCAAGGTCACCTTCTTGATCAATTAAGCGAACTAAACGTTCAAGTGAGGTCTTTTTTTCTTGGTATCGCAGAAGCAACACTTCACGCTCTTTCGAAAGCTTGTCGACCAACTGGGTGTTGGTTTGATGTGCCTGTGTTTTTGCGTGCAGCTGTTGTTGGGCATTTAGGAAACCACGATTGATCTCGAGTAATGAGTGCGTATTGCGATTCCAAAACTCCAACAGATCTTTTTGCGAATTCAACACTTGGTCGCTAGTGTTGCCTTGCAAGGCTTCCCACTGTTGCTTTGCACTACTCTCGAGAACAACCAATTCAGCTAAAGTTTTATCTTGCGTTGCTTTAGCATCTTGCGCGGATTTGATGATCGTTTGCTGTGCATCAACTGCAGACAAAGCTTGCTTCGCTGAATTCAACTGCTCTGAATGCTGGCGCTCTAGAGTACGAACTTGCTCGACCTTTGCTTGCCACTGACCTAGGTATTTTTCCAGATGTTGGTCAGCTTGATGCGTATTTAGGTACTCAGTGCTGAGTTTATCTTGTTGCTTCAGTGCATCTGTTTTTTGGACTAAAACAATCTGTTGATTACGCTGCTGCGTATGTTGCTCGTTAAGCGTATTCGCTGCACTAACGGCCGCAGTTTGCTTATCTTTGAGTACGGCAATTTGGTTATCTAACGGGCGAACCTGCTCGATGATCTTCTCTTGATCCTGCTGTTCGGCTTTTACCTGTTCGACAATCGCACTGCTTTGAGTCAGTTTAGTTTGCGCGTCTTGCATTTCTGCATCACGAACGGCAAGTAACTTGGTGCTGTTATCTAGGTGAGCTTGAGTAGTGTTCACCTCTTGTTCGCAACGCTTTAAATCTTTGTGTACTGGACGCAGCTTTTCAGCCGGCTCACTGTTTGCCAAGCGCTCTAGTGACGGTTGGTTACGGTCTAGTTCATCTTGAGCGGTTTTCAGATCGAGCTCACTGGCCGCAATAGTTTGCTCAGCTTTGGTCACGTCTTTCCACCAGCTAAGATGCACTTGCCACTCATTTAATTGCTCGGCTAAACGCTTCTGCTCTACTTCTAGCGTTTCACGCTCTGCGGTCAGCTCTTTGATTTGCTCTTCAGACAGTAAGCTCACACCTTCAGCTTTCGCTTTAAGTTGATTAAGCGACTCTTCACTCGACTTAAAATGATCGTAGATACGCTCTGAAATCAGGCTATAAACTTCTGTTCCCGTCAGCTCTTCAAGTAGCTCTGCACGGTCGTTAGCATTGGCATTTAAGAACGCCGCAAACTCACCCTGAGACAACATGATGGATTTAGTGAAGCGTGAGAAATCGAGCCCTGTAACCTGCTCCACCAGCTTGGTCTTCTTGGTCAACATGGTCTCTAAGACTTTGTCGGTGTCCGCATCGGCAAACTCGCACGTTGGCGTTTGCAATGCGCCATCGTGTTTTCCACGCGCTCGCTTTTGGTGGAAATTAGATCGGTACGTTTTACCTTGAACTTCAAATTCCAGTTCAGCAAAACACTCACCCGTGCCACGCGTCATTAATTCGTTGTTGCCTTTAGCTATGCTCTTTAAACGCGGTGTGCGGTGGAACAATGCCAAACAAATCGCATCAAGAATGGTGGTTTTACCCGCCCCTGTTGGGCCAGTAATCGCAAACAGACCATTTTCTGCAAACGGTGATTGGGTGAAATCGAGCTTCCAACGTCCTTTCAAAGAGTTCAGGTTTTCAAATTCTAGGCTTAAAATCTTCATACTGGTTACTCTTCTACTTTGTTTGGCGCTTGAGCGCTCTCAGACACTTCAACCATCACTTGTTTAAACTTCACCGTCATGCGCTCTAAACGCGCTTTTTCAGAATCCGTTTCAAACTCTTCTAAGGCAATACGCTTGCTAAACACGTCCATCGGGCTCAGTTCAGATAAGGTTTCTGCCGACTCTTGCTCTAATGCTTGATTACGACGCTCTCTTGCACGGCGCAGTTGAAGTACTTCAACGTTCAAGCCTTCGGTCAATGCACGCATACGTTCTTGGAGATCCGACAAGTAATCTTGCGCTTGCACTTCTATCGATAACCATACGCTTTGGTCGCTATCTAAACCTATGTATTGGTTAAGCTGAGATTCGATCTCGCTCAAGTCGCCTTTGATTTCAGCTAGAGGTTGGAATGTGGGAACAGGCAGTTGAGAAATGGTGCGCTCACCTTCAACAAACTCAACCACACACACTTGTTTTTGAGACTTAAGTTCATCAAAACTTAGTGGGATTGGAGAGCCTGAATAACGAATGTATTCACGCTTTGCCACCACTTGTGGGCGGTGGATATGACCAAGTGCAATATAGTCTGCGTCTGGGAAGCCATCAGCGGCAAAACCATCAAGGTTGCCGACATAGATATCACGTACCGAATCCGATTGTTGAACACCCATCGCCGTTAAATGACCGGTAGCGATAATCGGCATGTGCTCGCTGTTTGCAAACGTCGCGCGCTTAGCAACCGCCGCATCATAAACACTTTGATAATGCTGTTTGATTGCATCGCCGAGTTGCTTCTGACGCTCAACGCCAGTGACACCCGCCTGGCTCATCAACACATCGCGAGGGCGAATAAAAGGAATGGCACAAACCAGCGCTTCTACATCGCCGTTCTTGCCTTTTAGTTCGACAACCTGAGTCGCATGATCTTCATTGGTATTAGGAATCACGTCTGCGCCCATGTATTTGAGCAGCTGTTGTGTCTCTTTAAGCACAGAGACTGAATCGTGATTTCCACCTAATAACACCAATTGGCAACCGATCTTGTTCGAATCGACCACAAACTTGTTATACATCTCACGAGCGTAACTCGGCGGTGTACTGGTATCGAAAATGTCGCCAGCAACAATGATCGCGTCGATGTCGTGCTCTGTAACTTGCTCAAGTAACCATTGTAAAAACCGTTCATGTTCATTCTTGCGGCTTTTATTGTAGAAGTTTTGGCCAAGGTGCCAATCGGACGTGTGAAGAATCTTCATTGCTGCTCACTGGAAGTCTGTAATACCTTTAATCTACCAAAATAGTCGAGATAATTCCCTTTTATAAGCTTGTGAAAACCAACTAATTTCAGGCTTTGGACCAACTCCGCCCATAGCGTGACCAATCGTTATTTTTGACATAAAAAAACCGCTCAACGTTAGAGCGGTTTTAGGTGTCCATAGCTTTAGCTTTAAGCTATTTCACAGAGGTCGTCAAAAATTGTACGAAGCGCCCAGAGTTACTGTGCTAAACGCTACATCACGGCTTGCCAGTCTATTACCATTCGGGCCGAAGAATTCGATATTTACTGCATCTGCTTGTGAGATTAAACGTAAGGTTAGGCTTTCTACTGGCGTGTATTCAACACCTATACCAAAATGGAAGCCTAATTACGCGCAGCTAGACAATCAAAGATATTGCAATAGATGCCATGATCACGCCAACGACAAATTCCAACACCTTCCACGCTCTCGGGTTCTTAAACATTGGAGCCAAGAAGCGAGCGCCATATCCAAGTGAAAAGAAGAACACGAATGACGCTGATACCGCCCCAGCGCCAAACAACATTTGATCCGGTTGATATTGAGTTGAGATAGACCCCAGCAATACCACAGTATCCAAATACACATGCGGGTTAAGCCAAGTGAACGCCAAACACATCGCAATCGCTTTGGTTAATGAGTCTTTAGTTTCTGCCGTGGCTTCTAAGGCGTGGTTTTCGGTAAATGCTGATCGGAAGCTTAAGAATGAATAGACACCCAAAAAGATAGCGCCACCATAACGGGCGAACTGCTCAATTTGTGGGAACTGCTTAACGATTGCGCCAAAGCCCGTCACGCCAAAGCTAATCAGTAAGGCGTCGGAAATGGCACATACAGCACAAACTGCCAATACGTGTTGGTTCTTAAGCCCTTGCTTTAAAACAAACGCATTTTGAGAGCCAATCGCAAGAATCAGCGAAAGGCCAATGGAGAAACCTGCAAAGTAAGTCGACATCTAAGGCTAGCCTCTTAACCCAACTCAATACGCATAAACTGGCTGTGCGGATCCAACACATAATCAGCAAAGGGTTCACAGTATCCAAAGCCAAACTTTTCATACAGGTTACGTGCGGCCTTAAAGTAGTCTTCTGAGCCAGTCTCTAAGCTGATTGTTTGATACTGGCGAATGGCCGCTGTATCTAATACGTGTTGTAAAAGTTGGCTGGCAACACCTGACTTTCGAGCAAACTGTGAGGTCCTCATTGATTTGAGTTCAGCGTGTTGGGTATTTAGCTCTTTAATGGCAACACACCCAAGTAGTTGGCTGTCTTTCCAAGCACTGAAAAAAGTAATCTCTGGTGACTTGAGCCCATCTAGATCCAGTGCATGAACGCTTTCGGCTGGCGAAGTGGCGTACATATCAGCGAGGTGCTCTTCAAGTAATTCAATGACTTCCCCACCCGACAAGTCATCCACCTTAATTTCTATTGAAGCACTGCTTTCCAATGCTGTTCTATTTTCCATTGAACCCTGTGCATTTATTGCTGATGTCATTGTTTCAACTCTCCTTGTTTAGTTCGCTTATTTAGCTTGAGTGATTTGGTTTTTATCAACAACCCACTTTCCTTAATTGTTTCCTTTTCAAGAACTCGGTTTGAATCAGTAAAATTACTGATTAATCATAAAATTATAAATGTCACACTGGGTTTACCTAGATACCATATTTTTCCTATCTCGTCTCGTGATAAAAGCGTTCCGCAAAGCCCGTATGGTCGCTGCATTGAGGGAGCAACACCTGTTTTAGTTAACGAATAAGTAGTCAGGGCAAAGTGAATAGCGATGACACGCGTACTGATGTTGTTGGCAGCTTAAACATCCCTTTAAACGGTCTCATTTAAAACGACCATAAGTTAGAAAATAAAACGCTTTCATTGATCGAATATTTGATTGCGATTTTCCAATTTCGGTATATGATGCGCCACCCTAATTTTTCAGCTTATGCTGCAGGCAAATATGTCCGCCAACGCACTCTATACCGACCTATCCGGTTACTATGATTTAATGTGTGTAGATATTGACTACCAAGCGCAAAGTAACTGCGTACGTAGACTCCATCAAATCTTTGGAAATGAAGGAAAAACACACCTCGACTTAGCTTGTGGCACTGGCCCACACGTTCGTCATTTTATTGATTTCGGTTACCAAAGCGGTGGCCTAGATCTTAACAAGCCGATGTTAGATATCGCAGAAGTTCGCTGCCCGGAAGCCAAGTTCTCAGTACAAAACATGAGTAACTTTGAGGTCACGGAACCACTCGATCTTATCACTTGCTTCCTGTATTCCATCCATTACAACGATGGCCTTGAGAAGCTTAAAGAGTGTATTGAAAGTGTGCATCGTGCGTTAAAGCCAGAAGGTATTTTCTGTTTTAACGTGGTTGATAAAGACAAGATCAGCAACGACCTGTTTGTTAGACACACAACAAACCAAGACAAAGACGATTTCACGTTCCGTTCTGGTTGGTATTACTCTGGTCAGGGTGATAAGCAAGCGCTAAAGCTTAGCATCGAAAAGACGACTGCTGGTGAAACTCAAGTGTGGAATGATGAACACCCAATGGTGGCATTCTCGTTTAAAGAGTTAATCGAGATATTGAAGCCCTACTTCGAGGTTAATATCTTCGAGCACGATTACGACAAGCTGATTCCTTGGGATACTCAGTCCGGTAATGCGCTGATCACATGTGTCAAAATCTAGATTAATAGATAAACGGCAAATTAAACCAAATCTATAGATCAAAAAAGAACCCACACTCGCCATTCTCCTTTTAGAGCATCAGCCAGTGTGGGTTCTTTTGTATCAAGCTATCAGTTACTGAACTCTAAATTAGAAGTCCGCTGTCATACCTACGTAGTAAGTACGTGGCTCTTCAACATAGCCCATGCTCTCTAGCTCTTGTGATACAGCTTCGTCAGTTAAGTTCGTGATACCTGCACGTAGTCGTACTGAAGCATTCACGTTGTAGACAGCACCTAGGTTCAGCGTTGTGTAAGCGTCTTGAGTTAGATCGCTTTCGATCTGACGTTCACCACGGTAACGCGCACTCACGAAGGTACTTAGATCGTAAGTTGGGCTCCAGTTCAGTTTAACTAAACCCGAATGCTTGTAACGATCAAGTAATTCGTCACCAGTAGACTTATCTTCAGTGTCTAAGAATGTGTAATTACCAGACACACCCCATTCATCAGTAATTTGGAATTGGCCTGTAAGCTCAGCACCTTGAACTACAGCCTCTGATACGTTTGTATAAGTACGCTTACCATTCACATAGCCAGTTGAGCTTGAACTATCAGCGCAACCTTTACCCGATTCAAACACTCCGCCGTTCTCACAATAGGTTTCATCACGATCAATTAGGTCGTTGATTTCATTTCGGAATAAGGCACCTTCAACATTCCAACGAGGTTGGCTATAAATCGCAGCGATCTCATAGTTCAAGCTGGTTTCGGGCTTAAGATCTTCATTACCATGTAAATCACATACGCCTTTACAGCTATTAACTGTGTAGTCTGTCTGATTTTGAGTCAATGTTGGTGCTTTAAATGCTTTACCCACACCACCCTTGATGATCAGGTCATTCGTTGTTTGATGAACCAAGTACACACGTGGGCTGAACTCTTCACCGTACAGTTCATGCTTATCTAAACGACCACCAATGGTTGCCGTTAGTTGATCCGTCATTAACCATTGGTCTTGAACAAATAACGCACCTTGATAAGCTTCAGATGTACCATTGACTAAGTTTTCTTTGTTGGTTAATTCACTCAACTGGTAGTCCATACCAAACGTTACGGTGTGACTATCACCAAGATAAGTGGTCGCCGAAGCTTCAACAATTTGAGTCAGCTCTTCGATGTCACTGCTATAGTTAGTATCTGAGTCCGCAGCATCATTATCTGTCACATTTTCACGTGAATAACGTACTTGCGTGTCACCCCAGCTCCAAAAACCACTATGTGTGATCGCTTGGCTCTGACGTACAACACGTGTGTCAGACTCAATCACAGATGATACGTTTTCCGCAGATGACTCACGTTCGTCGTCACTGTAACCAAAATCGAAATCAATGGTTTGGTTGTCTGTTGCATTCCATGTCAGGCTCGCGAGTAAGCTTAATGTCTCTCTTTCTTCTAACGCAGTAATGTCTGAACGATCGTAACCAGAGCTATGCGTACCAGAATAGGGTTGCCAAGCATCACGGCTAGTTTGGTTAACAGATAGGCGAGCAAACAACTCGTCTTCAATCAACGCACCAGATGTCGTGAAGCCCATCGAATACTCTTCCCCTCCATCACCATCAAGTGGAGATGAAGTGTCCATGCTCAGTGTAGAGCTCCAATCGTTTTCTGGAGCCTTAGTGATGATGTTGATTGTACCGCCCATACCATCTGAACCGTAAAGTGCAGACATTGGGCCACGGATTATTTCAACACGTTCGATCGAATCAGCAGGAATCGTTGATAGGTCAAAGTCGTTACCACGGATGATGGCACTTGCAGAGCTTAAACGACGACCGTTCACCATGATAAGAGTGTAATCTGAATCCATACCACGAATAGAGATCATCTGACGGCCAGCACGTGTGCTATCAAAATCAGACTCAACACTCGTTGATTCGGCAACGATGTCTGCCAAGGTAATACCAGGGCTTTCTTCAATGTCTTGCGCGGTGATAACCGACATTGAAGCTGGCGCTTGTTTTAGTGCCATCTCGGTACGAGTTGCCGTAACAACCATTTGCTCATCTGTTGCTTGCGCTTCTTCTTGCGCCAACACGTTAGCTGAAAGTGAGGTACAAATAACAGCGACTGCGATCGAAAGGGGTTTACGAACCAAAAGAGGTTTGCGAATCAAAAGAGATCTCTCAGACATGATATTCATTCTTATATGTGATTGGTAATGATAATGGTTTGCATTAAACAACCAACTACCACGCTTATCAACGAAAGTTTCATACCAAAAATCGATTCTCGTTATTCACCATTCAAATAATGAAAGAGATCTATATCCAACTCGATAGGTATTCGTAATTTTCATTCACCCTGCAGATGGATTATGTATAAAGCTCTTTGAATATATTGCGAACCCAGCGACACATCGGGTCGTTATGAAAGCGCTTATGCCAGTATAAGTAGACGTCTTCTGATGGGTGGCGCAACGCTTTAGGCACGCGTTTACAAACAAGATCTCTTTGCTTAGCGGCTTGTTGAGCAAAAGGTGTCGGTAAATGAAAGATGATGTCGGTTGCTTCTGCCATATCCGGCGCGACGTTAAAATTGGAAAGCTGAATTGGAATGGACAGCTGGCGCTGCTTATCAATCAAGCCAAGATCTTTAAATCGACTTTCGATCGAGAGCTTCTTATCCCCTTGCAGTGAGATTTGACCAAGTTGGCTATTCAACAAGTCATCAACCGTGATCTCTTTGTCCGCCAAAGGATGTTTTTTACTCATCAGCAAACGGTAATCGCGGCTAATCACGAACATTCGATACAAATTTTGCTCTGAACTTAACGGCTCGTGGGTCGACAACACAAAGTGCGCATCACCGGATAACAGAGGCTCAAAGTGTCGTTTAGGAATCGAGTCGATATCAACAGTCATGTTTGGCGCTTGTTGACGTATCTCCGCAACTACCTTGGGCAGCAAGTGCGCGACATTAGGCACTAAACCAAAGAAGCGAACCGCACTGTCACTGCTTTGCGGTTCGAATACATCGCCATGTACCAGCTTTTCTAAACGTGTCAGTACCGAATTGAGATCTTGCTTAATGGCTTCTGCTTTTGGCGTTAACTCATAGCCATAAGCCGCTCGCACCAATAGATCATCATTGAAAACGGTACGCAGTTTTTGCAGAGATCGGCTCACCGTAGGTTGGCTCATATCCAGCGCCAATGCCGTGTTGGAAACGTGCTTCTCTTCAAGAAGGTGTTTAAGAATAACGAGTAGATTGAGGTCGACTTGAGCAAGATTCATTATGCAAATATTAACAATATATAAAATTCAATGTGCGCATAGTGCTATTTCTTAACATGTAATACAATTGATAATCACTCCTATTTTGATCTAGAGCAATATGCAGAGCAGAGTTTAAGGTTAAGTGGGTTTTAAAGCTCTAAGTCAGAACTGTTTAAACATAAAAAAGAGAGGCACAATGGCCTCTCTTTGATCGTCTACTTTATATTGCTAGCGTTGAGCTATCAGACTACAGCTTTGTCCAAGCATCTTGCCAGTATTGGCTATCTGCTGGAGCGTAAGACGCGCTTGCACACCATGCCGTGTATGGCCAAGGCTTACATTCGTACAAGCCATTATCGCTGCCGACCACAATGTCACCCGCTGCGTAGTTTGTGCCCGCTTCATATGGAGGGTAATCACCTGGAGGAGGTGTTGTTCCGCCACCGTCTTTAACAGCGAACGAATCGTTTACCATCACCATTTCACCGTCAGATGCTTTACCGACTACTTCAAGTGCATATTGCCCTTCCGCTACATCGTATAAGTCGATGGTAATAGCACGGCTGTCCGTTACGTTAACCTTAGTTTGCTCAACCACAGTACCTTCACTGTTGATCACCATAGCGGTAACATCTAATGCTTCATTTGATGTCAGTGTCAGATCTAAACGCACGTTGCCGTTATCTGGCGCATATTGTGATTGAAGTCCTGAAACCGAAAGCTCTAAGTCATCGCCCGGATCTGGGTTACCACCACATGAAGAGTCTGAAACTTTTCTCCAAACGCCCCACTCACCTGTTGTTCCTGGCTCTTCGCCGCGAGTGTACCAACCTGCTCCCCACGTTGAACCGTCATGAGATACTTGGTCACCTTCAACATAAACGGTGTCGGCATCCCATGCAGCAGCACAGTTAGAACCATCAGTTACAGACACTTTACGGTCAACGGTTACGGTTTGGTTCGCGCTGTCTGTCACGCTATACACAAGTGTGTAGTTGCCGATTTCATTTACATCGACACTGCCAGTGTGTGTGATGGTGCTTGTTAGATCGCCATCTTCAGCATCATTCGCCGTCACGCCTGCCATAGCATCAAACGCAGTTCCCAACACAACTGTTGTGTCAGATACGCCATTAAATACTGGCTTCTGGCTGTAAACCTCTACCGTTCTCGCTTTAGTGGTTTCGTTGTTATCGCTGTCTTTCACTCGGTAAGTCAAAACGTAAGTGCCAATAACACTGGTTTCAACGTAAGCTTCAACATCGATTGATGACGTTAGATCGCCGTCTTCTTTGTCTGTTGCCGTCACGCCATCCATAGGATCAAACGTTGTGCCGTGAAGAACACGCGTATTTTCGACACCTTTAAGAACGGGCTCGCCCTCGACTGGTGGTGGCGTTACCTGACCGTGTACAAACGGGCCGTAGTCTTTAATGAACTGCTCGTTGTATTGTTGGCCGTTTTTGTTGGTGCCCATGTCCCAGTTGATAGACCAAGTCATCACACCACGTAGCGGTTGACCTTGCGCCGTTAGGCTATCAAATGCGTCGTATAAATCTTGTGGCTCTTGTACAAAACCGGTTGCTGCAGCATCGATGCTTGAAGGAATACCAAACACGAGCTTGTCATGTGGGATTTTGTGGAAGCCACGCGTTCCGTTGATAAGAGAATCAGAAATGTAGTAGATGAATTCTTCTTTTAACGCATCGTTGTTTTGAGCAATCCAACCCACGCCTTCAACCCAGATACCATCGCCACCTTGGTTGTAAAATTGTGGGTTAATCCAGTCGTAGTAGCCTTCTAGATTATCGATATAAGGAACGTACTTACCGCCTGTCGTTAGATACGGGAACTCAGGCGCCATTGTAATAAGGAAGTTTTTACCTTCTGCGCGGTAGTGATCTTTCACTAGCTTAAGTGCATCCGGAATCACGGTTTGGTTGTTTGCGGCGGTTACGGCTGCTTGTTCAAGGTCAATATCTAGGCCATCGAAGCCGTAACGCTCGGTAAGACGGATAATCTCATCAGCAAAGGCTCTTTCATCACCGGTTTCTAGCTCTACGTGTGCATCAGCACCACCCAAAGCCAACAGTACAGAGCGACCTTGCTTGTTGAGCTCAGAGATTTGGTCAATAAATTGTTCTTCTGAAAGCCCAATGGTTGGGTCCAGTTTAAAAGTTGGGATTCGACCATCAGCCACATCGTAAACCTTCATGAATGACACATTCACGATGTTGTACATTGGGTTCACTTCATCCAACGTCACACATGGCGCATTACCACCTTGGTAGCCGCCACCGTCACACCAGTTATGCCAATAGCCAACCACGACGCCAGAGTCTGGATTCGTCATATCTGAACCATTCGCATAAACAGCGCCAGACATAGCCGCCATGCCGACCGATACTGCTAATTGTAAAGCTTTACGTTTCAACATTAGTCCCACTTCCTTACTTAACAGCTGTGCCAATCACAACCGAACCAATTCATTGTAATCATGAATATTTATAGAGAAGTAATGGAATTTATAGGAAAAGATGACCTTTGATTTAACTTGTGATTTTAAGTCACAGATTGAATATCAGAATCAATATGATTTTGACTTTTCATTCAAATTGAAATGCTAAAAACTGTTATTTTCGGCTGAATGCATTGACCATATAAATATTTAATCAACCTTAATTCACTAAGATAATTAACCAAAAATATAAAAAATCACCGATAGGAAAAAATAAACTTTAAATCGGCAAAAATCATCCCAAATACGCCGTAATTACTGACCTAAGACCAGATACCATTGCGAGTGATATCACTAAAACAGCCTGGATATAGCCATCATACATGTGCTAGCAATACGCACGTATAACGGAATATAGGAGCAAGAATTTGTAGGATTTTGAATGTATACGTCGGGAGTTTTTCAGTTAACCGTCAGTGCCAGATGAATAATATGCATCCAATAGTGAAATAAAATTCACCTTATCAAGTTCATTAAGTTGATTAATTCCAGCCGCTGCTTTTCTTCCTCCGCCAGTCGCAAAACTTGAGCAAATTTCGTCTGCACCCGTTCTATTTGATAATGGCGCACGTAAGCTCACCGTGTAAGACTCGCCGTCTTGGTTTTTCGTTAATACTGCTTGCGCTCGGTTTGGATCTTGATTAACGATTTCATTACCAAATACGCCACTGATGCGCCTTGCCCAAGTCTCGCCTGGTAGTTCAAACACACGTGCGACTTCACTTTCATAAACAGGAGCAAGGTTTGATAACTGCTGGCAATCATTTTGATAAGCAGCTCGCAGTCGATAAAACACCGAGTCTTTATCATCCAAAAGATCAAACGGGTTCGGGTATTGATAAAGGGTTTCGTAGAGCTCAGCTGGCGTGAAATGCAAATCACTGAGTGACGAACCGTAACCGTTGTAGTTAATCAAGGTACCTAGCTCTTCTAGAAACTCTTTTTGAGATTGAGCGAATCCATTTTCATCCGCTAGCCGCGCCGCCACCGTTTTTAGATTGTCGCCAAAGGCAGCTGCGATTGCCCAAGCCACATGCGCACCATTCAGCTTCTGGTTAATCAGCAAGCTCGTGCAGCTCTCTGGCGCGGTATCAATCAGAGTATCTAAATGACTAGAAGTTGGGACATCCCCTGTTCGGTGGTGATCGCAATAAAATACATTGATGTTTGCGTCTAGCAGTGAGTGCAGTGCAGGCAGGTTTTTCTCCATCGATACATCTAAAACGGTAACGGAAGAAACATCACCTTGCTTACCCGGCTCCATAGTTTGAGTAACAACTTGAGAGACCAACTTAATATCACGCTTAACACCAGTAATGAGCACGCTCTCTCTTGGCTCACTTAATCGCAGCTGTAACAACGCGATTATGCCATCTGCGTCTCCGTTGAATACGTCGTAGTGCATGTTGTTCCTCTTCCTATAGATTTAACCGTTTGCCAGAAACGCGCCAATTCGTTTGTGTGTTCGATAGTCTGTCATTATTTTAGTTATATTTCACAGATACTTAAGTCTATTTTGGAATGCCTTATTCTCATTAGATTGAAAAGATAAACACATTAATAATATTGTATGACTTATATCACAGTAAAAGAATACGAAAAGATTATAAAATAAGCGCCTCCCACTTAATGATAAAGAGACGAATGAACACTACCACCACTCTTGTTTATGACACTTTGAAAAGCCTTGCTGCTCACGCTCCTGAGCAACATGCCGAGATTCGCCAGCGTTTATATGAGCAGTTGAGCCTGCCATTTAACAAGCAGCTCTCGTTATACGCTAATGTGCTTGGTCCTATCAGCTCAGGTAAGTTAGCGGGATGCGACAATATTGATAAAGCGGTTGAACTGGCACTGGATGTGCTGGAAGGCCGAAATAAGTAGTCCCCCCTTTAATACGTAATATAACGGCCCAGATCTTCCCCCAGATCGGGCCGTTTTTTTATTCTCGTCATTTATCTATTTGAATTTCAGGCACAAAAAAGGCGTAGATGATCCACGCCTTTTGTTTTAGTAAGTTCTCATAGACAGGATCTTAAGAGCTAACTTGTTTATTTAGATAGAAAAAAGGCTTCA
>NZ_JBFSUL010000033.1:0-49828 GCF_041467395.1 Vibrio sp. 10N.247.310.98
ATATTCATCAACGAGTGCCCACACAGATTGATAGGTTTAAATTGTTAAAGAGCTTCTCTTCGTTGTGACTTACATCACTTCGGAAGAGGCGGCCATTCTAGCGATTTAATTCTCAGTGTCAAACACTTATTTGGAATTAATTCCTACTTTCTAAAAGTAGAAGCGAATCATCGCTTAAAGCTAGTTGCCTTACTAACATTTCTCGCTGAAGCCTTGTGGCGTCTGCCGTGTCAGTGAGGCGGCATTATAGAGATGCCGCTCATATTGGCAAGCAATAAATGCGTTTTTTATTAAAAAAAGAGGTTAAGCGAAGACATTTCAACCAAGGGCTTATTTATACCACTTTCACCCCAAGTTTCGAACAAATTACCCACAACGACCTGTGGATAACTACTCTCCACTATCAAAAAAGTAAGATAAACGAGCCCTAGGGTTTAGATACTCTCGAACTTGTTCAGGTAATTTGCTTGGATGAACGGCATTAACGATTTTGATCTCTTTAATAAAGAGGTCAATGATCGGAGCTTGGGTTCTTGGCACGCTAGGATCATAGATAAGTACATTTGGATAAAGCATATGTTTAGCGTTAACGGATATCACAATCCCAATCGAGTCATTTGAAAGCTGTACTACAGTTCCTGGTGGATAGACTCCCATGAACTTAACTAACAGCCCCAAGTTATCTTGGCTATATAGATGCTTGCAGCTCTTATATAGGTGGGACAGTGCCAAATACGGGATCATTTGTTGAGATTGCGTTTTACCATGGCAAAGGTTATCAAATGCATTAGCCACGGCGACTATCTTGGCAAATTCATCAATCTCATGTTCTTTTAAGCCCTCGGGGTAGCCAGAACCATCATTCATCTCATGATGTTGAGCGATCACCTTTTTAGCACTTTCAGGAAAGTCATCAATTGCCGATACAATATCCGCACCGTATTTAGTATGAAGCTTCAGGTAGTTCTCTTCTGGCACCGTTAGTGCACTCTGCTTTCTTAGTATCGCGACTGGTATTTTGATCTTGCCTACATCGTGAAACAACGCTGCGAATGAGAGGTCTTTCAATTGCTGTGTGTTATAGCCTTTGGCCTTTCCTATCATCAGTGCAACAACCGAAACATTTAGAGTATGAAAGTAAATATCTTCGAAATCTGCTTTAGCATTCATAAGGTGCAAGGTGACGTTATCATCGCTCACTAGAGTTTCAACGATATCATCAACAAGAGCCTTAACCTCCCCTACCGCATCTAAAGGTCTGTTACGGATCTTGGTCATCACAGATCGCATTCGAGCAAGCGAACGTTCAAACTCTCTCTCACAATGACTCACCCTGCGGCGGTAAGAGCTAAGGGTTTCGATACGCTCATGCTTATCTTTCCACATTCTTTCCGTTTCAAGGCTTACCTGTGAATCAATATCGACTTCTTGTTCACCTACGTGATTAACAGGTAAAGGTGAGGTATCACTTTGACTCAGGTTTATATAGACGTGCTTAATCCCAAGATGTCGAATTACTTTTACTTGAGCGTCATCTTTGATTTTAAAGCTGTTGAATAAAAATGGGTGTTCATTCCATTTTACGGGGAGTCGTATATGCAGACCGGGCTGAATGCGATCTACGGTAATCTTTATGCTGCCCATTTTTATATATAATATTGATGATTAATCTCTATTTATAATTCTAATAAAACCAAGCAGCAATTTCACTATCCAATTTCACAGGCTCAACTTAAAGAGTCGCAGTGCACCATCCAGCGTATACCGAATTTATCTTCTACTTTGCCAAATCGAGCCCCCCAAAAAGTATCTGCGAGTGGAGTCATTATCCGCCCTCCCTTCTTGAGCTTTTCAAAGATTTGTTCTTGAGTCGCGGTATCTTCAGTCACAAGAGAGAGAGCGAGGTTGTTGCCTTCAAGTTCTTTTGCCTTAACACCATCAGACATCATCAGCTTCATACCAAACGCTTCGAACTCAGCATGCATAACCCAATCAGGTTGAGCGCCCTCGATTACCTGTGGTGCATCACTAAAAAGCTGCTTAGATAAAACCACACCACCAAAGCACTTGTGATAAAAATCCAACGCTTCATTACAACGACCATCAAAAAACAAGTAAGGGGTTACTGTCAGCATATCTATCTCCTCTGTTAGTCCTTTAAACATAGACAATAGAAAAGAGAATGACAGGTAACATCATGATTTAAGATAATTAATTCATTATCAGATCGAATAGCGAAGGGAAATTATGAGATTTATGAGTGAAACATCAAGATCTGTCTGATTGAAGAGCAACTGCAACGACACGCCGGATTTCAAATTCACATACGTCCAAAACATAGAAAGGTCGCTATAAAAGCGACCTTTCTATGTTTGGTACCGATAGGCGGACTGATTGGACAGGCATTCTTGCCGCCACCGTGAAGGCAATGCTTCCTATACCCCACAACAAAGCCCCGATTTTCATCTAGGCTTTGTCATTTAAATATGGTGCCGGTAGGTGACTTGACTGGGCTTGCATCCAAGCCGACACGCTGGATTTAAAATTCACAAACGCCCAAAGCGACCTTTCTATGTTTGGTACCGGTAGGCGGACTGATTGGACAGGCATTCCTGCCGCCACCGCGAAGGCAACGCTTCCTATATCCCAGATACAACAAAGCCCCGACTTTCGTCGAGGCTTTGTCATTTAAATATGGTACCGGTAGGCGGACTTGAACCGCCACGCCCGAAGGCAACGGATTTTGAATCCGTCGTGTATACCAATTTCACCATACCGGCATTATCTTGGGGCATTGCCCTTTCGATGTTTGGCATTATACGTATGCGAACTGATGTGGCAAGTATAAAAACTTGAATTCATGTGTGTTTGCCGATAATTTCGCCACTAAGTCATAAGCTGTGCGTCATGTCTCTTTTCAGGCTAAGCCTTAAACTATATTCTGACGCCTCAATTTTTAAAGAAGTAATAACACATGACATCAACAAACACTCTGCCACCAGCAGGAGTCATGCGCCGATTTGGTGCCTTGTTCTACGACGCTCTGATCGTAATCGCTATTGAAATGTTGGCGGCTGGCGTCATTGTCGCTCTACTGCACGCGCTCATGGCTCTCGGCATTTTTAACCACAGCGGTTATGCCGATGTTAGTGACTTCTTAACCAACCATCCGATTTGGAGCCCTGCATATACCTTTTACTTAGTCGCCGTTTGGGTATATTTCTTCGTGTTCTTCTGGACTAGAGCTGGTCAAACTCTCGGCATGAGAGCTTGGAAGCTGCGCGTTCAAAACAAAGATGGCTCAGCGCTCACAGTAACTCAGGCGCTGATTCGTTTAGGTACTTCAGGTTTTGGACTGGCAAACCTATGTGTTCCATTCGATCCTGAAAAACGTGGCTTTCACGATATCTGGGCAAAGACCGAAGTCGTTGTGTTACCACAAGCACGATAATGTGATTTAAGTTAGCTCCAATCAAGATCAAAAAAGGAAGGCGTTATGCCTTCCTTTTTTCTATTTACAGTTTCCGCCTCAAGAGCATGATGGCAATTCCAAGGAATACCACGCTCGGGGCTATTGCGCCAAAGGCAGGCGGTATTTGATAAACCAAACTCACCGGGCCAAAGAACTCACTGGATATATAGAAGGTAAAGCCAGCAATAACTCCTGACAAAATCCTCGCACCCATGGTCACGCTACGCAAAGGACCAAAGATAAACGACAGTGCCATCAACATCATAACCGCGATCGAAATTGGCTGGGTTATCTTTCTCCACAGCGCCAATTCATAGCGTGATGCATCTTGCTCTGACGCCTTCAGATAAGAAACATAATCATACAGCCCACTTAACGATAGCTCTTCTGGTTTAACCGTTACTATCGCCAACTTGTCTGGAGCTAATGAAGTTTCCCAAGAGTAAGTCGGTAGGCTTTCTTTGGTAATTTGAAGCTCATTTTCAAAAGACGTGATCTCTACATCCTTCATCGTCCAAACGTTGTCTCCAACGTAATCAACTTCGTCAGAATAAATAGCGGTCTTAAGTGCCTTGTTTTCATCAAAGCGCCACATGTTCATGCCATATAGTTTCTGGTCATCGATTTTGACAATAAAAATGAAGTCATTGGCATCACGAGCCCAAACACCACTTTGCGTCGAGATAATATTACCACCAGCAATCGAGATAGTTCTTAAATCACGAGCCATTTTCTGCGCTTGCGGTGCACCCCACTGACCAAGCAATGTCACCACGATCATCAGTGGAATAGCCGTTTTAAGTACCGATAGGCCGATATCTAACTTAGAGAAACCAGCTGCCTGCATAACGACAAGCTCAGAACTTGCAGCAAGCATACCAAGCCCTATCAATGCGCCAAGCAATGCTGCCATTGGAAAGAACATTTCGATATCACGAGGGATACTCAGTAAAACAAAGTACAGCGCTTGTAATAGATCGTATGTACCACGGCCAACTTTTCTTAGCTGTTCTACATATTTGATGATCCCAGAGAGACCAACAAACGTCACCAATACCAGTGACGTCGTTGCGATGATGGTTCTGCCTATATATAAATCGAGAATCTTAAACACGGCTTAAGCCAACCTCTTATTCTTGAATTTTTCTTTCAAACGCCTTACTGGCACGCTATCCATAAAGTTTGCACCAATCGCGACAAATAACAATAACGCATTGATTGGCCACATGCCGATTACCGCAGGAATGCTCCCCTCTTCAATTGAAGATTTAGTTGCACTGATTGCTAAGAAATAGGTGAGATAAATCAGTATTGCTGGGCCGATTTTCGCAAAACGACCTTGTCGAGGGTTAACCGCAGACAGTGGCACGACAAGCATGGTCAACAATGGAATACAAAGTACCAAAGAAATACGCCACTGCAACTCTGCTTTCGCACTATTGTTCGAGTTACCAATGAGTTCAAGTGTAGGAATCGCTTCCCAGTCTCGACCTTTCTTCTTGACTTCACGCTGACCAATCAGGCCTTCGTACTCTTCAAAGTGTGTCACCATATAATCAAGACGAGTTGGAACACCTTCATGACGGGTACCATCGTACATCACAATCACTTGTCGACCATCGCTAAGCTCTTTTACGTCTCCGGATTTAGAGAACATTACACTAGGTAACACTGAATCACGTGGGCGCATTTGAGCTACAAACACATTTTCTAACTTATTACCGTCGATGTCATCGATGAAAACGACTGAAGAACCATCAGGAGTGCCTTCAAACTTACCTTTTGGCAGTAAATCCACACTGTTCTCTGCAGCCACTTCTTCATACATTTGCTCAACTTTATCTTGCGACCAAGGAGACAGCCAAAATGAGTTAAAAGCAGCAACAGATGCTGTGATTAAGGCCAAGTAAAGTGCAGATTGAATAAGGAATTTATTACCAATACCAGTCGCGTTCATTACGACTATTTCACTTTCAGCGTAAAGGCGACCAAAAGTAAGTAAAATACCAATATAGATACTGAGTGGAAGCATCAATAAGCCCATCGCGGGCATATTTAAGCCAACAATCGATAATATGAGGCTCGCTGGGATATCACCATCAGAGGCGTCCGCTAAAACACTGATGAATTTTTGGCTGAGAAACACGAGAAAGAGAACAAAAAAGATCGCAAATTGGCTCTTGATTGTCTCGCGGATCAAATATCTAACAATAATCACGCTCAAATTACCTATACAAAACTTGTTTTTTTGATTGAATCACTATAATTTCCCGTTGAACCTTTTATTTTTTTAAATTTTTAGCTAAGTGTTAGCGTTCTTCTTTAAGGTTAGTTCCATTATAGGATCCAACAAGTAAGAACCCATTATCTAACATTTAGTTCGATTTGTCTTCAGGATGTAGGAGTACGCATGGAGTTCAGTGTAAAAAGTGGCAGCCCAGAGAAACAACGCAGCGCATGTATCGTTGTCGGTGTATTCGAACCGCGCCGCCTTTCTCCAGTCGCCGAGCAATTAGATAAGATTAGCGATGGCTATATTAGTTCACTGCTTCGTCGCGGTGATCTAGAGGGTAAACCTGGCCAGATGCTACTACTGCATCAAGTACCTGGTGTACTTTCAGAACGTGTTCTACTGGTAGGCTGTGGTAAAGAGCGTGAGCTAGGCGAACGTCAATACAAAGAAATCATCCAAAAAACCATCAGCACACTAAACGAAACAGGTTCTATGGAAGCAGTATGTTTCCTTACAGAACTTCACGTTAAAGGTCGCGACACTTACTGGAAAGTTCGTCAAGCTGTAGAAGCAACTAAAGATGGCCTTTACACGTTTGACCAATTCAAGAGTAATAAGCCAGAGACTCGTCGCCCACTACGTAAATTGGTATTCAATGTACCAACACGTCGCGAATTGAGCCTGGGTGAGAAAGCAATCTCTCACGGCCTTGCTATTGCTTCAGGTGTAAAAGCGTCTAAAGATCTAGGCAACATGCCACCAAACATCGCAAACCCTGCTTACCTTGCTTCTCAAGCTCGTCGTTTAGCCGACGATTACGAGACAGTGAAGACTAAGATCATTGGCGAAGAAGAGATGGAAAAACTGGGTATGACATCATACCTAGCAGTTGGCCGTGGCTCTAAAAATGAATCGATGATGTCTATCATGGAATACAAAGGCGCTCCGGATCCAGATGCGAAGCCGATTGTATTAGTAGGTAAAGGTCTGACTTTCGATTCAGGCGGTATCTCGCTTAAGCCTGGTGAAGGCATGGATGAGATGAAGTACGACATGTGTGGTGCGGCGTCTGTATTCGGTACAATGAAAGCACTGGCTAAGCTGAACCTGCCTATTAACGTGGTTGGTATCCTAGCCGGTTGTGAAAACATGCCGGGCAGCAATGCTTACCGTCCAGGTGATATCCTAACGACAATGTCAGGCCAAACGGTTGAAGTACTCAACACTGATGCTGAAGGTCGCTTGGTTCTATGTGATGCTCTAACTTACGTTGAGCGTTTTGAACCTGACTGTGTTGTCGATGTTGCTACGCTAACTGGCGCATGTGTTATCGCTCTAGGTCACCACATCAGTGGCGTTCTATCGAACCACAACCCACTTTCTCACGAACTTGTTAATGCTTCAGAGCAAGCAAGTGACCGTGCATGGCGTCTACCAATGGCAGACGAGTACCATGAGCAGCTAAACAGCCCATTCGCTGATATGGCGAACATCGGTGGCCGTCCTGGCGGCACAATCACTGCTGGTTGTTTCCTGTCTAAATTCACTAAGAAGTACCACTGGGCACACATCGACAGTGCTGGTACAGCTTGGAAGTCAGGCGCAGCGAAAGGCTCGACAGGTCGTCCTGTCTCAATGCTAGTCCAATTCTTATTGAACCGCAGCGGCCAAGAGACTGAAGAGCAATCTTCAAAATAATAAAAAGGGCCTACGGGCCCTTTTTTAATAAGCGCTATTTGTTAGACCCTGTTAACCAAGTAACATTGATATCCACGATTTTCAGTTCGAGTATTAAGTATGCAGACTGCTACATTTTACATTGTGCCTTCAGACAGCCCGCAAGCCAGCGAAGATGGTTTTGCTCACTATGTGCTGTTTCTTGCTCAGCACTTTGCAAAACAAGGCGCTAAACTTTATCTCAACTGTAATGACAAAGAGCATGCCGAGCGTATTGCTGAAGTTTTCTGGCAAGTCGAACCCTGTGATTTTATTGCGCACAACTTGGTTGGCGAAGGCCCGAAGTATTCAACCAACATCGAAATTGGCTATCAAGGCGTAAAACATAATTGGAATCGTCAGCTAGTAATTAATCTGGCCGATAATCATACAACCTTTGCGAACGCCTTTGCTCAGGTGATAGACTTCGTCCCTTGCGAAGAAAAAGCTAAGCAACTCGCTCGAGAAAGGTATAAAATTTACCGTCAAGCTAGATATCAGCTACAAACTATCGAGATTCAACATCCATAGTCAAACCTCATAGTTAAAGCTATCTTTGGATTTAGATTCAAGAAGCTTCACTTATGAAGTTTGACCACGATTAACCATTCACAGTATCCGTTTAAGAGCACTATGGAAAAGACATACAACCCAACATCAATCGAACAAGCTCTGTATAAGACTTGGGAAGAGAAAGGCTACTTTAAGCCACACGGTGACACATCAAAAGAAGCTTACAGCATCATGATCCCGCCACCGAACGTCACTGGCAGCCTACACATGGGTCACGCGTTCCAAGATACGATCATGGATACGCTTATCCGTGCTCAACGTATGAAAGGCAAAAACACGCTTTGGCAAGTGGGTACTGACCACGCAGGTATCGCAACTCAAAT
Organism: Vibrio sp. 10N.247.310.98; assembly: GCF_041467395.1. Classification (NCBI taxonomy): domain Bacteria; kingdom Pseudomonadati; phylum Pseudomonadota; class Gammaproteobacteria; order Vibrionales; family Vibrionaceae; genus Vibrio; species Vibrio sp. 10N.247.310.98. Next base: position 8,318 of record NZ_JBFSUL010000033.1, read on the forward strand.
GGTTGTTGAGCGTAAGATTGCTGCCGAAGAAGGCAAAACAAAACACGACTACGGCCGTGAAGCTTTCATCGACAAGATCTGGGAATGGAAAGGCGAATCAGGTGGCACGATCACTCAACAACTTCGTCGTCTTGGTGCATCTGTAGATTGGGATCGTGAACGATTCACTATGGATGACGGCCTATCGGCTGCGACTCAAGAAGTGTTTGTTCGTCTATACGAAGAAGACCTAATCTACCGTGGTAAACGTCTAGTAAACTGGGATCCTAAACTGCACACTGCAATCTCGGATCTTGAAGTTGAAAACAAAGACAAAAAAGGTTTCATGTGGCACTTCCGCTACCCGCTAGCGAACGGTGTTAAAACGGCAGATGGTAAAGACTACATCGTTGTTGCGACTACTCGTCCTGAAACCATGCTTGGCGATACTGGTGTTGCTGTTAACCCAGAAGATCCTCGTTACAAAGATCTTATCGGCAAAGAAATCCTACTTCCTGTTGTAAACCGTCTTATCCCTATCGTAGGCGATGAGCACGCAGACATGGAAAAAGGCACGGGTTGTGTGAAGATCACTCCAGCTCATGACTTTAACGATTACGAAGTGGGTAAGCGCAACAACCTACCAATGATCAACATCCTAACGTTCAATGCTGATATCCGTGATGCTGCTGAAGTCTTCACGACTAACGGCGAAGAAAGCGATGTTTACTCAACAGGTATCCCTGCTAAGTACCAAGGTATGGAGCGTTTTGCTGCACGTAAAGCTATCGTTGCTGAATTCGATGAGCTTGGTCTTCTTGAAGAGATCAAAGATCACGACCTGACTGTCCCTTACGGCGACCGTGGTGGCGTGGTTATCGAACCAATGCTGACTGACCAATGGTACGTGCGCACAGCACCTCTTGCAGAACCTGCAGTTAAAGCGGTTGAAGATGGTCAAATCCAATTCGTACCTAAGCAGTACGAAAACATGTACTTCGCGTGGATGCGTGACGTGCAAGACTGGTGTATCTCTCGTCAACTTTGGTGGGGCCACCGTATCCCAGCATGGTACGACAACGATGGTAAAGTTTACGTAGGTCGCACTGAAGAAGAAGTTCGTGAAAAGAACAACCTAGCGCCTGTTGTTGTGCTTAAGCAAGACGACGACGTACTGGATACTTGGTTCTCTTCTGCACTTTGGACGTTCGGCACACAAGGCTGGCCTGAAGATACTGAAGCACTGAAAACATTCCACCCATCTGAAGTACTAGTATCTGGTTTTGATATTATCTTCTTCTGGGTTGCTCGTATGATCATGATGACCATGCACTTCGTGAAAGACGAAGATGGCAAGGCTCAAGTACCTTTCAAAACTGTTTACATGACAGGTCTTATCCGTGATGAAAACGGCGATAAGATGTCTAAGTCGAAAGGTAACGTACTTGACCCAATCGACATGATTGACGGCATCGGCCTTGAAGAGCTAGTAGAGAAGCGTTGTGGCAACATGATGCAACCTAAACTGGCTGCTAAGATCGAAAAGAACACACGTAAAACATTCGAAAACGGTATCGAACCCTACGGTACTGACGCACTGCGTTTCACTCTTGCTGCTATGGCTTCAACTGGCCGTGACATCAACTGGGACATGAAGCGTCTTGAAGGTTACCGTAACTTCTGTAACAAGCTATGGAACGCAAGCCGTTACGTACTGATGAACACAGAAGAGCACGACTGTGGCATGTCACTGTCTGTAGAAGACCGTGCAAACATGGAATTCTCTCTAGCCGATAAGTGGATTGAGTCTCAGTTTGAAGTTGCAGCGAAAGAGTTTAATACTCACCTAGACAACTACCGTCTAGACATGGCAGCAAACACGCTTTACGAATTCATCTGGAACCAATTCTGTGACTGGTACTTAGAGCTAACTAAACCTGTTCTTTGGAAAGGTACTGAAGCTCAACAACAAGCGACTCGTTACACGCTTATCACGGTTCTTGAGAAGACTCTGCGTCTTGCTCACCCTGTTCTTCCTTACATCACTGAATCTATCTGGCAGAGCGTTAAGCCGCTAGTAGACGGCGTTGAAGGCGAGACAATCATGACTCAAGCGCTTCCTCAGTTTAATGAAGCTAACTTCAATGCTGAGATCGTTGACGACATCGAATGGGTTAAGACTTTCATCACCGCTATCCGTAACCTACGTGCGGAATACGACATTGCACCAAGCCAAGGCTTAGAAGTAATGATCAAAGTAACGGATGAGAAAGATGCAGCTCGTATCGAAGCAAACAAGATCGTTCTGACTTCTCTAGCTAAGCTAGACGATATTAAAGTTCTTGCGGACGGCGAAGAGACTCCAGCTTGTGCAACTAAACTGGTTGGCAAATCTGAGCTAATGATCCCAATGGCAGGTCTTATCGATAAAGATGCAGAGCTTGCTCGTCTAGATAAAGAAGTTGCTAAGACTCACGGCGAGATTAAGCGTATCGAAGGTAAGCTAGGTAACGAAGGTTTCGTTGCTAAAGCACCAGAAGCGGTTATCGCGAAAGAGCGTGAAAAGCTTGAAGGCTACCAAGAGACTCTTGTGAAGCTTGAAGAGCAAAAAGCGACCATCGCTGCGCTTTAAAACCGAGTGAACGAGAAGGCTTCAAACTTCTCGGTCTAAATAGAAAGGTTGGTCTTGGTGACCAGCCTTTTTTTATGTCCCTGATTCCAATATTCCAATATTCCAATGCTTCTCACTCTAGCCGCACTGATTGATAGGTTTCATCTATCAAATTAATCTCTACTTCCCATTATACTTAATGATAATAATTCTCAATAATAGACCTATCAAAACAACACAACGACTGAGTAATTATCATGAAAAAGACACTAACCTTTGCTGCATTACATTTTACTATCGCATTTAGTGTCGCTTATGTACTAACAGGCGACACCTTAATTGGTAGCTTAATCGCTATGATTGAGCCCTCTGTGAATACTGTTGCCTTCTATTTTCATGAAAAGGCGTGGGCTCAAGTTCCAGCTCTTAAAGCTCGCCAGTGGATGACCAAATTAAAAACAGCAAGCTTTGCTACCATCCACTTTAGTGTTGCCTTTACCGTTGTCTACTTGTTGACTGGAGATGCTTTCATAGGCGGCGTGATGGCTTTGCTAGAGCCAACTTTAAATACCGTTGCTTACTACTTCCACGAGAAAGTCTGGTTACGTAAATCAGGCGACCAAATGGCACAACAACAATTCTGTTTGCACCAACATGCTTAGTCACCATATATTGGGTCACATATTTAGTGACCCTTTCATAGGCAGATCATGGAACAAATTGCTGAGTTCACCCTTAGACCCATTACACCGCAAGACAACCCAAGCATCGCACAAATCATTCGCCAAGTTTCGGCTGAGCATGGGCTCACAGAAGATAAAGGCTATGGCGTGGCCGATCCAACACTCGACGATATGTACTCTGTCTATAGCCAAGCGAATGCAATGTACTGGGTTATCGAACACAACGGAAAGATCGTCGGAGGCGGTGGCTTTGCCCCTCTAGCAGGTAAACCCAATGTGTGTGAGCTACAAAAGATGTACTTCTTACCGCAAACTCGAGAGCATGGCCTAGCCAAGCGAATTGTCGCTTTGAGCTTAAAGCAAGCCAAGCAATTTGGGTATCAACACATGTATTTAGAAACGACGGAGTGCTTGGGTGCTGCGGTCAAACTCTATGAGAAGCTTGGGTTTGAGCATCTTGAGTCAGCTTGGGGAGAAACAGGCCACGACGCTTGTGAGGTTGTCATGGCCAAATCGTTATAAGCAGAATGCGCCGCTATAGCGAAAGAAGGTAGCACTAAAAGATTATGAATTAGCGTAAAAAGTTACTGACGCAAGAAGTTGGGTTCAAGGCAACAAAAGAACTCTCTTCTTGCCCATCAAGTACCACTTCTAATGGGTATAGATACTTGGGGTTAGGATTCTCAATATCAAAAATGATAGGAGCTTCGACCTGGAACACGACGCCAGTATGTTCAGCGCGTACATCAATCGGCATCACGAGAGTCATACCATTAAACTTGATGGATGCCGATACTAACCCCGCCTTTAGCGTTTGATAGATAACATCCACTTTAAACTCACAGCCACCACCGTGGTGCCAGATCTGCTCTGTGACAACTTGCTCTAGCTTGACGTTTCGAACGAACTGCAGGTATGGCGCTTGCCAAATCCCGATGCGTGAATCAGATTTAGCGATAGCCTGTGAAGATACAGAGTCATCCATGTCTTCTTCAAGCAATAGGCTCTCCTCTTCTTCAAGGAAAAGGATCTCGAAACGGTTTCGGCCGGACTGCATATAAGGACGGATATCTTTACGGTATTCAGCTTGGCTACCATCACAATCAAAAACAGCCACACCATTAAGTCGAACTTCAGCAAAATAATCGACTCCAGCCATCACTAACTCAACAAATGGACACGCTAACATAGCGTCATCCACTTCGATGTCGTGCATCAGGTGCCACTCTTGCTCTGCAATTTGACTTTCACTCAAGCTATCAGGGAGCTTTGAGCTTAACGGAGCCGGAAAGGTGATGTCATCTTGTGGGATAGAGAGATCCGTCAGTGGCGAAATTTGCCAAAGACCATCGAGAAGCAACCGCATATCATTCCTTGAGCTAGATCAATTTTGACCGCATTATAATGAATGAATGCATATAAAGACATTTATTTTTCTGAGGGTAAAAAAATGCCAGCTCGAGGCTGGCATTTTTTAAAATTGGGAAAGAATTACTCTTCGCCTTCATCATCTTCGTCTGGGTAGATAGCATCTTCACCTTCGTAGTAAGTGCCCCAACCGTCGTAGATAATGTCAAACTTCTCTGCAAGGTTTACAAGCTTCTCAACTTGCTCATCAATCGCTTCTGCATTCAGAGTACATTGCATCGTTGCATCACAACAAAGTAGCTTATTGCCATCTTCGTCTTCTGTCTCTTCAGCTTCAAGCACTTCAAAGCCCATTTTGAATGCTTCAACAACCGCTTTCTCAAGCACATCGAAATCTTCAGCAAATAGGTGATGCTCGATATCGTATAGAGCTTCAGGATCGCTACCATCTTCAATTAATGCTGTAATGATGTCGCGAGTCTCTTCCTTTTGAAATTCAATTAATTCCGCTACTGATAGATATTCATCTTCGTGAGACATGTGTCTGCTCCAGAGTGTTGACTATGAAAAGATCAAATTTGATTGCCACGAAATATGGCACGGATCGTCCAGAAAAGCCACCCAGATCAGGCCTAGAAAGGTAAGTTTATCGCGAGATCGCAGCGCCAATATCAATTCAAAAGTGAAATCAAAATCACAGAAACAAATTTTCAACATTTTATTAACTGCGCCGTATTTTAGCATTTCGTTTTTGTGGCCACTTTAGGGCTTATTGAATAAAACTTGCGTGATTAGTCACGTTAGGTGCATACGCTAAACCGCTTTTGGGGTGCATAAATCCTCAGCTTGTTATCAAAAAGTGCATAATAGTGAATAAAAAATCACGATTAATAAGCAAAATTCAATTCTAACAAGCCACGAATTGAGCATAGATCCTCAAAAACGTTGTTCCGTTCGATAGCCAGTTAGTTGGAATTTAATCTGTATAAACTTAAAAATCACAGGTTTTATGACCAATTATTACCCAAATACCTTGTATTAACTCAATCTACAAAACTTGCATATTACGGACAAGCTTGTCATAAATAGACGCTGGATTAATAGTAAGGATGCAAAATGAGTAAGCTGTACGTTGGCTCCGAAGTCGGTCAATTGAGACGAGTTCTCCTAAATAGACCTGAAAGAGCACTCACCCACCTCACCCCTTCAAACTGTCATGATCTTCTATTTGATGATGTACTTGCCGTTGAAGCCGCTGGTGAAGAACATGATGCCTTTGCAGAAACGCTGCGCAGCCAAGACGTAGAAGTACTACTGCTGCATGACCTGCTAGTAGAAACGCTTGCCGTATCTCAGGCTCGTGAGTGGTTGCTGAATACTCAAATCTCAGATTTCCGTTATGGGCCGACTTTCGCCCGTGACTTAAGAAACTACCTTGCTCAAATGGATAATGAGCATCTAGCAACGATCTTACTCGGTGGCTTGGCCTACTCTGAGCTTCCTATCAAATCATCATCGATGCTGCCTAAAATGCATCGACCACTCGATTTCGTTATCGAGCCACTGCCTAACCACCTATTTACGCGAGATACTTCTTGCTGGGTTTACGGTGGTGTATCGCTTAACCCAATGATGAAGCCTGCACGTCAACGTGAAACGAACCACCTGCGTGCTATCTACCGCTGGCACCCAGTGTTCGCAGGCCAAGATTTCATTAAGTACTTTGGTGACGAAGACCTTCACTACGACAACGCTAACATTGAAGGCGGTGACGTACTGGTTATCGGTAAAGGTGCGGTACTGGTTGGTATTTCAGAGCGTACGAAACCACAAGGTGTCGAAAACCTAGCGGCTAGCCTATTTAGATCAGGCCAAGCGAGCGAAGTGATTGCGATCGATCTACCAAAACACCGCTCTTGTATGCACCTTGATACGGTGATGACACACATGGATATCGACACGTTCTCTGTCTATCCAGAGATCGTTCGTAAAGACCTCGACACTTGGCGCTTAACGCCAAAAGAAAACGGCGAAATGCGTGTCGAGAAAGCTGAAAACTACCTGTCAGCGATTGAAGGCGCACTAGGCCTTGATCAACTGAAGATCATCACTACCGGCGGTGATAACTACGAAGCTGAGCGTGAACAGTGGAATGACGCTAACAACGTACTGACAGTGAAACCTGGTACCGTGATTGGTTATGAGCGTAATGTTTACACCAATGAGAAATACGACAAAGCGGGTATCGAAGTTCTAACGATTCCTGGCAACGAGCTAGGCCGTGGTCGTGGCGGCGCGCGCTGTATGAGTTGCCCTATCGAAAGAGACGGTATCTAAGTCAAAGAGCTCAGTTAAACAGACTCAATAGTCTTATCTAGGCCAGTATTCATTTACTGGCCTTTTTTATCAAATTAATAAAATAAATATTCACAAATATAGCATTTTTATGTTTAACTAAGTTCTTCATTGATTCTATATACGCAAGGAGCGAGAGATGGCCTTTAATCTTCGCAATCGTAACTTTCTAAAACTTCTCGACTTTACTCCTAAAGAGATTCAGTTTTTACTCGACCTGTCTGCTGACCTAAAAAAAGCTAAGTATGCAGGCACTGAGCAGAAGAAACTCAACGGCAAAAACATTGCTTTGATCTTCGAGAAAGCATCAACTCGAACACGATGTGCGTTTGAAGTGGCCGCCTTTGATCAAGGTGCTCAAGTCTCTTACCTTGGCCCTTCTGGTTCTCAGATTGGTCAAAAAGAATCAATGAAAGATACGGCGCGTGTATTGGGACGCATGTACGATGGCATCGAGTATCGTGGCTTTGGTCAGAGTATCGTTGAAGACTTAGGCGCTTATGCGGGCGTGCCGGTTTGGAATGGCTTAACCGATGAGTTCCACCCTACTCAGATCTTGGCTGATTTCCTCACTATGCTTGAGCATGGCCGCGGGAAGCATCTACACCAAATCAGCTTTGCTTATCTAGGCGATGCACGCAATAACATGGGTAACTCTCTGTTAGTCGGAGCCGCGAAGATGGGCATGGATATTCGCCTTGTCGCGCCTAAAGCATTCTGGCCAGAAGAGCAGCTTGTTGAAGAGTGCCAAGCTATCGCGCAAAGCACAGGTGCCAACATCACGCTGACAGAAGACGTTGCTGAAGGTGTTCAAGGCTGTGATTTCCTTTATACCGATGTTTGGGTTTCAATGGGCGAGGCCCCTGAAGCTTGGGACGAACGTGTAGCGGTAATGAGACCATACCAAGTGAATATGGATGTCATTAAGCTCACTGGCAATCCTCAAGTGAAATTCATGCACTGCCTACCCGCTTTCCATAACAATGAAACCGTGATCGGCCAGCAAGTCGCAGATAAGTATGGAATGAACGGTTTAGAAGTTACTGATGAAGTCTTTGAATCGGATTACTCAATTGTGTTTGATGAAGCTGAGAATCGCATGCATACCATCAAAGCGGTAATGGTTGCGACACTGGGTCAATAGCGAATACTGAAAGTAAACAAAAGCTTGATGTAATCGCTTGCGCTCACAAATTGAAAGCGTATAATTCTCGGCAATTTGTCTGAGAGTAATGAAAATGACGCCAAGCAATGTTGTGATAAAACATAATGATATTGTGAAAACACATAGTAATATTGTGAAAACACCAAATATTGCTCGTAAGCTAAGATGCTTACCAGGCCGTCTATTCTGCTTTTCAGCACTTTTTTAAAGCCTCCCATTATGGGGGGCTTTTTTATGGCCAATACATTATTGTGGGGAAGAAGATCATGGCGAACTCGCTCTATCAAAAGCACATCATCTCAATTCCAGAGCTTTCTCGTGAAGAGCTAGAATTAATTGTTCAAACGGCAGGTCAGCTAAAGGCTGAACCAAACCCAGAACTCATCAAGAACAAAGTTGTTGCCAGCTGCTTCTTCGAACCTTCTACACGAACTCGTCTCTCTTTTGAAACTGCGATTCAACGCATCGGTGGTGATGTGATTGGTTTCGACAGTGGTGGTAACACTTCTTTGGCAAAGAAAGGCGAAACGCTAGCGGACTCGGTACAGGTTATCTCTTCATACGTTGACGCTTACGTGATGCGTCACCCTCAAGAAGGCGCAGCGCGTCTGGCTTCTGAGTTCTCAAACGGTGTACCTGTTATTAACGCAGGTGACGGCGCAAACCAACACCCAACACAAACGTTACTAGACCTATTCTCTATCGCTGAGACACAAGGCCGCCTCGACAACCTAAACGTTGCATTCGTTGGTGACCTTAAGTACGGCCGTACGGTTCACTCATTGACTCAAGCACTAGCGAAGTTCGACAACATCTGTTTCTACTTCGTGGCTCCAGAAGCTCTAGCGATGCCAGACTACATTTGCGAAGAGCTTGATGAAGCGGGCATCAAGTACCAACTATTGACGGACATGGAAGATGTGATTCCTGAGCTCGATGTCTTGTACATGACTCGAGTTCAAAAAGAGCGCTTCGATGAGTCAGAATACGCGCACATAAAATCCGCATACATCCTGACCGCTTCGATGCTGGAAAATGCACGCGATAACCTGAAGGTTCTGCACCCTCTTCCTCGCGTTGATGAAATTACTGTCGATGTCGATAAAACACCTTACGCTTACTACTTCCAGCAAGCAGAGAATGGTGTTTACGCCCGTGAAGCATTGCTAGCCCTTGTTCTTAACGAAACGCTGTAGAGGAGAGATATCATGTCTAAAGAGACTCAATTAAAAGTTGAAGCAATCAGAAACGGTACTGTTATCGACCATATCCCAGCCAATATCGGGATCAAGGTGCTAAAACTGTTCGACATGCACAACTCTCATCAGCGCGTGACGATTGGCCTGAATCTACCGTCTTCTGCACTGGGCGGAAAAGACCTGCTCAAGATTGAGAATGTGTTTATCACAGAAGAACAGGCGAGCAAGCTGGCACTTTATGCGCCTCATGCAACAGTGAACCAAATAGAAGATTACGAAGTAGTTAAGAAGCTACCACTAGAACTTCCTGAGCAAATCAACGATGTGTTCGAGTGTCCAAATACTAACTGTATTACTCACAATGAACCGGTTGAAAGCAGCTTTAAGATCTTTGAAAAGAAAGAAGATATTCGATTGAAGTGTAAGTATTGCGAAAAAGTCTTCTCTCGCGAGATCGTGACAGAAAGATAACGTCATACTGCAAAGAAGACCGAATGTAAAAACTATCAAATACCTCGCCTGTGCGGGGTATTTTGCGCTTTACCTATCCAAAGTTTGAAGGCACACTGAAAATTGATTTTTATCTAATAACTGATGGAATAAACCAATGACTAAAGTACTTCACACAGAATCTGCTCCAGCTGCAATCGGCCCATACGTACAAGGCGTTGACCTTGGCAACATGGTACTGACTTCTGGTCAAATCCCAGTAAATCCAGCAACTGGTGAAGTATCTGCTGATATCGCAGAGCAAGCTCGCCAATCTCTAGACAACGTTCAAGCGGTTGTTGAAGCTTCAGGCCTGACTGTAAAAGACATCGTAAAACTAACGGTATTCGTTAAAGACCTAAACGACTTCGGCACAGTAAACGAAGTTTACGGTAAATTCTTCGATGAGCACGGCGTTGCAAACTACCCTGCACGTTCATGTGTTGAAGTAGCTCGTCTGCCAAAAGATGTAGGTATCGAGATCGAAGCTATTGCGGTTCGCAAATAGGTTTTAATCTTTAGATTAAACACCTTCTAATAAACGACTTAGCGTAATACTGGGTGTTTATTAGATACAAAAAAAGGTTGCCCAGTTGGCAACCTTTTTTATTGTTCATCGTTTCGCTTAGATAATTACTTTTTATTAAGCTCAACCACTTCTTTGTCTAACTCTTCAAGTTTCGCAGCCATCTGCTCACGAGCTAGGTTAGCCAGTTCACGAACATTAGACTTGTCGTAGCCTTCAGTGCTGATTGGTGGCAGCATTTCAACAATCACGTGACCATTGTTCCAACGGTTTAGCTTCACGCCACCGGTTGAGCTACACACGATAGGGATGATAGGCAAGCCAGCACCAATCGCAGCATGGAATGCACCTGTTTTGAATGGCAGCAGACCACGGCCACGAGAACGAGTGCCTTCAGGGAACATCCAAACTGAAACATCGCTCTCTTTTAGACTCGTCACGACCTGATCAATCGTACCTACCGCTTTGCTACGGTTAGCACGGTCAATTAGGATGTTACCCGTCAACCAGTAAAGCTGACCAAATAGAGGCATCCACACTAGGCTTTTCTTACCAACAGTTACCACTTTTGGCGTTACCGCTGATGAAATCGTGAATAGATCCCAGCTGTTTTGGTGGTTCGCCACATAAACATGTTGGCCGCGAGAGTAGGCATCTTCTGGGATGCGAAGCTCTAACTTCATGCCGAAGATCTTCGACATGCGACCGAAATAACGGCCAAAGGTAAATACGTGTTTCGGGTTGCGTGGACTTAATAGGCAGTAACCACAACCAAATACAAACATAAGAATCGCAAATATCGCCACTGCGAAAATACGTAATATTGCTATCATTTTGTTCCTCACCGACCGCCAAGTTGATTCATCTATTCGCGCAAAAATGAGCAATAGATTTACTCGCGGTAAATACAACTATAAAAAAGCCGAAACCAAGGTTCCGACTTTTATGTTTTCATCTTACTGATTCATGAATCCACTAACCTAGGTTAGTTCGACTCACTAAATCGTGTAATGTTTGCGCCTAAGGCTGACAATTTATCTTCAATCTTATCGTAGCCACGATCGATGTGATAAATACGGTCAACGATGGTTTCACCTTGAGCAATACAGCCAGCAATAACAAGGCTCGCAGATGCGCGAAGGTCCGTTGCCATTACTTGAGCGCCGCTCAGTTTTTCCGTTTCACCACAGATAGCCGTGTTACCTTCGATTTCCGCTTTTGCACCCATTCGCTGTAACTCAGGAATGTGCATAAAACGGTTTTCAAAGATAGTCTCAGTGATAACACCACTGCCCTTCGCCATCATGTTAAGCAGAGTAAACTGTGCTTGCATGTCGGTTGGGAAACCAGGGTGAGGTGCCGTTACGATTTTCACCGCTTTCAGTTCACGACCCGTCATATCAAGACTGATCCAGTCTTCGCCCGTTTCAACCTTCGCACCCGCTTCTTCAAGCTTCGCTAAGGCAGCTTCAAGAAGATGAGCGTTGGTGTTGCGACAAACCACTTTACCGCCAGAAACAGCAGCAGCAACCAGGAAAGTACCTGTTTCAATACGGTCAGCAACCACAGAGTGTTGGCCACCACCAAGACGTTCAACGCCTTCGATAGTAATCGTATCTGTACCTGCGCCAGAAATTTTAGCCCCCAGTTTGTTTAGGAAGTCAGCCGTATCAACAATCTCAGGCTCACGCGCTGAGTTATCGAGTACTGTTGTTCCTTCCGCTAGCGTTGCTGCACACATGATAGTAATGGTGGCACCCACACTTACTTTATCCATCACGATGTGCGCGCCTTTCAGACGGCCATCAACACTTGCTTTCACATAACCATCTTCCAACTTAATGGTCGCACCTAGTTGCTCTAGACCGTGGATATGCAGATCAACAGGTCGAGCACCAATTGCACAACCGCCTGGAAGTGACACTTGGCCTTCACCAAAACGAGCGACTAGAGGACCTAAAGCCCAGATAGAAGCACGCATTGTTTTCACTAAATCGTAAGGCGCACAAAATTCATTAATTTCGCTGCCATCAACATGAACACTACCATTACGCGATACTTTTGCGCCTAAACGCTTAAGCAGTTCCATCGTAGTATCGATGTCACGTAGGTGAGGAACGTTACTTACTTCCACTGGCTCTTCAGCAAGAATTGAAGCAAATAAGATAGGTAGCGCTGCATTTTTTGCGCCTGAGATCGTCACTTCACCGCTTAGCGGCTTATCCGATCCAATAACTCGAAACTTTTCCATCATAAACCTTAAAGTGACATCAGTTTCTTATCACGTTCCCACTCTTCCGGCGTGAAAGCCTTAATAGAAAGAGCATGGATGTCATTGCGTTGAATGTATTCCATTAGTGGGCCGTAGATTAGTTGCTGCTTCTTAACTCGATTCATGCCGTCAAAACATGGATCAACCGCAACAACTTCGTAATGACTGCCTTCCCCTTTCACGAAAATTTCCTGAAGGTTCAGTGCTTCTGCTAATAATTCTTGTACTTTTGTGCTGTCCACAAATAGCTCCTGCCTAATTTTTTATGTGTTCTGCCATCATTGGCTGGATATTGCTCAATTGGAACAACGTTCGTAATTGTTCTGGCACGAAACTGAGCATTATATGACAGTTTTGATTTTTTGCATGCTCTAATAAGTGAATTAGCATCACCATTCCTGCTGAATCGACTCGATTTATATGGCTAAGGTCAATTTCAACGCTCGATTCCGTCGTTTGCCACTTTTCCAATATACGCCAGATTGCAGGGACACTGTCTCGGTCTAAATCACCGAACAGTTGATACTCTTTAGAGCTTAGTGCTTGCCATTGAGAATGGCTCATTATTTGTTACTCTCAAAACGAATCGGTTGTGCGGCTAATTTCTCTAGTTCGTCTGCAACTTGTAAGATGCCTTCTTGACGAATCTTAGTATTCCACTCCGATTGCTTGCTCGACAACAAGCTAATACCTTCGGCAACCATATCAAATGCTTTCCACTCGCCAGATTTCTTGTCTTTGCGAAGCTTAAATTCAAGCTTAATGTTTGGTCGCGGCGTATCGATGATGTCGACCTTGATACTGGTAATGCGGCTATCCGCTTTGATTTTTGGTTCTGGACCAAATTCAATCGTCTGATCTGTGTATTGAGTCAGCACTTGGGCATAAGAAGAAACAAGGTATTTACGGAATGAATCGATAAACACGCCCACGTCTTTTCTATCCGCGCCTTTCAAGTTTGGTCCAAGTAACTTAAGAGCTGCATATTGTGCATTCACATAAGGCATCAACTCTTCTTCCACGATGACCTTCAATAACTCTGGATCTTGGTGGATGTTGTCTTGTTCACTCTTCAAACGCTCAAATGCCACTTCGGCAACTTGAGTCATCATCTGGTAAGGCTGAGTACGGTCAATCGATTCTGCAGCAAAGGCTTGGGTAGAAATAAGCAACGCCATTGCCGCCATAAACATTGATTTCAAGTAACCAATAGCTTTTAAATAACTAATAGTTTTCAACATTATCTTATTCCTTAGCTTCGCTGTCATTAGAACCACCAACGCTATACAGCACTTGGCCAATCAAATCTTCTAGTACCAATGCTGACTTAGTGTCTTCAATTGAATCACCATCGACCAACATCTCTTCATCATCAAAAATGAAGCCTGGAACCAGACTAATGTACTGCTCACCAATTAAGCCAGATGTTAAAATTTGAGCACTAGAGGTATCTGGAAATTGTGAGTACTTCCCGTCAATAGACAGTTCAACGACAGGAAGGTAGCTCTCGGTATCAAGCTCAATGCTTTTAACTCGTCCAACAACGACGCCACCCACTTTCACTGGAGAACGAACTTTTAGGCTGCCAATGTTGTCAAAGGTCGCTTTTAGATTGTAAGTATGGTTCGAACCTATGCCTTTTACGTCAGCGACTTGAAAGATCATGATTAAGATTGCGCAAATTCCGGCAATAACAAAGGTGCCGACCCATAATTCTAATTTTCGAGTTTGTTGCATGATTAATTCCCAAACATCAATGCGGTAAGAACAAAATCTAGCCCTAGTACCGCTAGAGAAGAGTGCACTACAGTGCGTGTGGTTGCCTGACTGATACCTTCTGAAGTCGGTACTGCGTCATAACCATTGAAAAGTGCGATCCAAGTTACGGTGATAGCGAAGACCATACATTTGATCATGCTGTTACCAATATCTCGGCCAAGTTCTACTGAAGACTGCATCGCAGACCAGAAACTGCCGTGATCAATGCCTTTCCAATCAACACCAACCAGTTGACCGCCCCAAATACCTACCGCCATAAAAATCATAGCAAGCAATGGCATTGAGATAAGCCCGGCCCAAAGACGTGGTGCAATAATGCGTTTAAGAGGGTCAACGGCCATCATCTCAAGGCTTGAGATCTGCTCTGTTGCCTTCATTAACCCAATCTCTGCCGTGAGTGCTGAACCGGCTCGACCTGCAAATAATAACGCAGTCACCACAGGCCCCAACTCACGCAACAGTGAAAGCGCGACCATTTGACCAAGGTTTCCCTCAGCGCCGTAGTCAATTAACACGACATAGCCCTGCAGGCTGAGCACCATGCCGATAAACAGACCCGAAACTAAAATAATAGCCAATGACTGAACGCCAACGCTATAAAGTTGTTTTACTAATAAGGGGAAGTTTTTTAGTCGCGGGATGCCAAACAAAGCCCCAAATAACATCAGGCTTGCTCGACCAAATGACTCACAGCTCGCAAGTGTACGCTTACCGACACCCGCAATAGTTTTAACAATCATATTAAAACAAATCCTTTTCTAAGCTCTTCGCAGGGAATCTAAATGGTACTGGACCATCGGCTTCGCCTTGCAAAAATTGCTGCACTCTCGGATCGCTATTGTTGTACAACTCATCAGGTGTTCCAGCGGCAATGATCTTGCTATCTGCCATGAGGTAAACCCAATCAGCAATACTCATCACCTCTGGCACATCGTGAGAAACAACAATCGAGGTTAAGCCCAAGGCTTGATTGAGATTTCGTATCAATTCAACCAATACGCCCATGGTGATGGGATCTTGGCCAACAAACGGCTCATCGTACATGATAAGTTCTGGATCCAGTGCGATTGCGCGCGCCAGTGCGGCACGCCTAGCCATTCCGCCAGACAACTCACTCGGCATCAATTGCGCAGCACCACGTAATCCTACCGCTTCAAGCTTAAGTAATACGATGGTACGAATGAATTTTTCATTAAGTTCAGTGTGCTCTCGCAGCGGAAACGCCACATTATCAAAGACATTGAGATCCGTAAAAAGCGCACCCGATTGGAATAGCATGCTCATTTTCTTACGTGCTTGATATAGCTTTCGACGTGATAATGCAGGGATATTGTCACCATCAAACCAAACTTCGCCTTCATCTGGCGGCAGTTGCCCACCGATCAAACGCAGTAAAGTCGTTTTGCCGATCCCAGACGGCCCCATGATGGCGGTTATCTTGCCTTGAGGCACCTCTAAACTGATGTCATCAAAGATAACGCGGTCACCGCGTGAGAAGCTGAGGTTCTTAACTTTCACAAGCTCAGTGTTCAACATATTTTTGTTGTTTCCTTGCTTTAAAAAACGCCAATTATGGCTGCAATAATAATGAGTCTACTTTAGAATTAAAAGCACTGTTCAATTAATTCATATTAAACAGGAATCTATGCAGGGATTTGAAAGCATTAAGAAATTATCTATTGATCTCTCTTTCTTGCCTGCTAACTGGTAATTAATTTGCCGAGTGACTTCCCTTTTATCTAGCAACAGGTCAAAATTAGCGGTTAATTCTCCGTTTTTATTAATTTTTTAGGAATCATCATGCTTGAAGCGATTGCGTTTCTTATTATCGGTCTAGGTTTTTTGGTGTGGAGTGCAGATAAGCTGGTTTACGGTGCCGCTGCTCTTGCTCGCAACTTCGGTATTTCACCACTAGTTATCGGTATGACGATCTTAGCAATGGGGTCTTCGGCTCCTGAAATGATGGTTTCTGCGACAGCAGCCCTTGATGGCAAAACAGATACAGCTGTAGGCAACGTACTGGGCTCTAACATCGCCAACATCGCGCTGATTTTAGGTATTACAGCCCTTATCAAGCCGTTATCGATTAGCTCAGGCGTGATTCGTCGTGAACTACCATTAATGATCGGTGTCACTCTGCTAGCGGGCGCCCTATTGTGGGATAACCATTTAGGCTTCTATGAAGGCGTGTTGTTGTTTGTTCTTTTTGCCGCGTTTTTGTTTGCTATGTTGCAAATCAGCCGCAGCGAGAAAAAGAACGGCGATGCTTTCCTTGATGAGCAAGAATCAGAGATCCCTGAAGGCGTAAGTAACCCTAAGGCTGCAATGTGGGTCGTGATTGGTCTAATCGTCCTACCTTTAGCTGCTGATATGCTGGTAGATAACGCTGTGATCATCGCGAAGTTCTTCGGCATGAGCGACCTTGTCATTGGTTTAACCATCATTGCTGTTGGTACTAGCCTTCCTGAACTTGCAGCATCACTAGCCGGCGTTATGAAGGGTGAAGATGATATGGCTGTAGGTAATATCATTGGTTCAAACGTATTCAACATCCTTGCTGTTATGGGTATCCCGGGCATCCTAAACCCTTCGATCTTGAGCGAGTTCGCTATGGGTCGTGACTTCTGGGTAATGCTAGGCGTATCGCTACTACTTGTTGTGATGGCACTAGGAAAATCTCGTAGTGTGAATCGTATTGAAGGCGGCGTGTTAATTGTGACGTTCGTGGCCTACCAAAGTTACCTATTAATGAACATGTCGGCTTAATTGTTGATTTAACTTCCCGTACTTGGAGTATTTGATGTCTCAGCCATTTGATTACCGCAGCGTTGCAAAACAAGTTTTGGAAACCGAAGTTGCAGGTCTCACTCAATTAGACCAATATTTTAATGATGATTTTTGTAAAGCTTGCGACCTTATCCTGAACAACAAAGGCAAAGTCGTTGTGATGGGCATGGGTAAATCAGGCCACATTGGCAACAAAATCGCAGCAACATTGGCAAGTACCGGGACATCGGCTTTCTTTGTTCACCCAGGCGAAGCGGCGCATGGCGACTTAGGCATGATCGAACCTGGTGATATTGTGATTGCAATATCCAACTCCGGCGAATCGGGAGAAATCCTCAGCCTATTTCCTGTGTTAAAGCGTCTGAGCATCAAGATCATCAGCATGACAGGCAAGCCAGCATCAAACATGGCAACCCTGTCTGATATCCATTTACAAATTTCAGTACCGGAAGAAGCTTGTCCGCTGGGCTTAGCACCAACAACAAGCACCACGGCGACTTTGGTCATGGGTGATGCATTAGCCGTTGCACTTTTGCAGGCTCGAGGCTTCACCGCTCAAGACTTTGCCCTGTCTCATCCTGGTGGCGCTTTAGGTCGTCAGCTGCTGTTGAAGCTCGACGACATCATGCACACAGGCGATTCACTTCCTGTTGTAGCACCCGACGCACTAGTAAGAGACGCTCTACTAGAGATATCTCAGAAAGGCTTAGGCATGACAGCAATCGTTGGTGAAGATGGCCAAATGGCCGGTATTTTTACCGATGGTGATTTACGCCGTATCTTAGACAAACGCGTTGATATCCATAACACGCAGATCGGTGATGTGATGACGCTAAACCCGACGGTAGCCGAGCCAAACATGCTCGCGGTTGAGGGCTTAAACTTGATGCAAGCGAAGAGCATCAATGGCCTGATGTTATGCCAAGAAGGTAAATTAGTCGGAGCGTTAAACATGCATGACTTACTGAAAGCAGGAGTAATGTAATGACACAGACAGTCGAAACTCTATACGGCACTGTTAATTCAGATGTATTTGCAATTGCAAAAGAGATCAAACTGCTGATTTGCGATGTCGATGGTGTCTTCTCTGATGGTCGCATCTACATGGGCAACAACGGTGAAGAGCTGAAAACCTTCCACACTCGTGACGGTTACGGTATCAAATCACTGATGAACGCAGGCATTGAAATCGCGATCATCACGGGTCGCAAATCTCAAATTGTTGAGAATCGTATGACCGCTCTAGGCATTAAGCTGATTTATCAAGGTCAAGACGATAAAGTTAAGGCATACCAAGATATTTGCGATAAGCTTTCTGTAAACCCTGAAAATACAGGTTACATCGGAGACGATCTGATTGACTGGCCTGTAATGGAAAAAGTTGGCTTGAAGGTCTGTGTGGCAGATGGGCACCCGCTACTTGCAAAGCGTGCAAACTACGTGACAACCATTAACGGTGGTCATGGCGCGGTACGTGAAGTCTGTGACCTTATTTTACAAGCAAGAAATGAACTCGACGTGCATAAAGGTTTAAGCATATGAGTTTTACTCGTATTATCTATTTAATACTCATATTTATTGCCTCTTGGTCGACCTATTACTTGTACGACAAAGAGCAAACATCAACGATACAAGTGGCTCCAAATTTGGAGCTGCCCGCGTTTAGTGGCAAAAGCCTGAACAACATTAGCTACGACGAAAGCGGTATTCGCAGCTATCAGGTTGAATCGACGTATTTAGAACACTACTCAGTAGTTGGCGATACGCACTTTCAAAACCCAGTTCTTTCGGTATTCCGTGAAGGGCACACGATTGAATGGCAAGTCACCGCTGATCGCGCGATTATGGATGAGAATCAAGTTGT
The DNA here is from genome assembly GCF_041467395.1 of Vibrio sp. 10N.247.310.98. Taxonomy (NCBI): domain Bacteria; kingdom Pseudomonadati; phylum Pseudomonadota; class Gammaproteobacteria; order Vibrionales; family Vibrionaceae; genus Vibrio; species Vibrio sp. 10N.247.310.98. The sequence continues at coordinate 27,395 of NZ_JBFSUL010000033.1, forward strand.
CACGTTTTATGACAACGTCGTGGCAAAGAACCTGTTGCCAGAAGCCAGCTTCGATACAATGACCACAGATAAAATGGTTGTTGAGCTGCCTAGCCGAGATTTTTATTCAGAGACTCCGGTCCATATGATCGGTACATTTTTTGAAACTGAGGGACAAGCAATGAAAGGTAACTTCGGTACCAACAATGCAACCCTCTTTAATTCTGTTCAAGGTAGATATGAAACTCTTACACCTTAGTTTATTCGCTTTGACCCTTGCGGCACCTAATGTCTATGCTCTGTCTTCGGATAGTGAGCAACCTGTCTACATTGACTCAGACAGCCAGCAATTGGATATGAAAAGTAACCAAGTGACTTTCCTTGGTGATGTGAACCTTAAACAAGGCAGCATCAATATCAATGCCGATAAGGTTATTGTTACTCGTAACGCCGTAAACGGTGAGATTGAAGAAATTCAAGGCTTCGGTAAGCCAGCAACCTTCTCTCAGCTTACTGACGACGGTAAGACACTCTACGGTGAAGCTGACGACCTGCACTACCAGCTTGTTGCCGACCGACTGATCATGACTAAGAATGCGATGTTATCTCAAGATGGCAGCATCATTCGCGGTTCTAAGATCACTTACCAGATCGGTTCTCAGAAATTAGTCGCTGACAGTGGTGAAAACAAACGAGTGTCAACGGTTTTACAACCAACGGAAGTGAATAAGTAACGATGGCTGTTCTTAAAGCAAAAAACCTAGCGAAAACCTACAGTAAACGTAAGGTTGTTACCGATGTAAGCTTACAGGTAGAGTCAGGCCAGATCGTCGGTCTGCTTGGGCCTAACGGTGCAGGTAAAACCACATCTTTCTATATGATTGTTGGTTTGGTGGCGCGTGATGAAGGTACCATCAGCATTGATGACCGAGACATCAGTATCTTACCAATGCACAGCCGCTCTCGTCTTGGTATCGGTTACCTGCCTCAAGAAGCATCGATTTTCCGTAAGTTGTCCGTAGAGAACAACATCATGGCGGTTTTACAAACCCGTGATGAAATGACCAACGAACAACGCCAAGATAAGCTGGAAGACCTGCTAGAAGAGTTCCACATCCAACATATCCGCACCAGCAATGGTATGGCTCTGTCGGGTGGTGAGCGTCGTCGTGTAGAGATTGCTCGTGCACTAGCAGCAAACCCGCAGTTCATTCTATTGGATGAACCATTCGCCGGTGTTGACCCGATCTCAGTAATCGATATCAAAAAAATCATTGTTCACCTGCGTGATCGCGGCTTGGGCGTTTTGATTACCGACCACAACGTTCGTGAAACATTAGACGTGTGTGAAAAAGCTTACATCGTAAGCCAAGGACACCTGATCGCTGAGGGTACTCCTGAAGATGTTCTCAATAACGAACAAGTTAAACAAGTTTATCTAGGCGAACAATTCCGTCTATGATTATATAGAGAGTATCGAGAGTTCTAAGAATAATAACTAGGTAAGTCACACTGAATGAAACCCTCATTACAACTTAAGCTAGGCCAACAGTTAGCAATGACTCCTCAATTGCAGCAAGCGATTCGTTTGTTGCAATTGTCTACTTTAGATTTGCAGCAAGAGATTCAAGAAGCACTTGAATCTAACCCACTACTCGATGTCGAAGAAGGCAATGAAGATACGCCAACATCGGAAGAAAAACCTAGCAGTGACGAAAAAGAAACTGTTGAAGCCACAGAGCAAGACTTACCTGATAGCTCAGACTTAATCGAAAAATCAGAGATTGGCAACGAACTAGAAATCGACACAACTTGGGAAGACGTCTACAGCGCGAACACCGGTAACACGGGTATTGCGATTGATGACGACATGCCGGTTTATCAAGGCGAAACCACTCAAAGCCTGCACGATTACCTACTTTGGCAACTCGACTTAACGCCATTCACTGACACCGACCGAAGCATCGCTTTTGCATTAATCGATGCCATCGACGACTACGGCTACCTCACTGTAACTTGTGAAGACATCCTTGAAAACTTCGACAATGAAGAGATCGAGCTTGATGAAATTGAAGCGGTACGTAAACGAATTCAGCAGTTTGATCCGCTAGGTGTCGGTTCAGTCAACCTGCAAGATTGCTTGTTACTGCAACTGGCAACCTTTCCCCAAGATACGCCTTGGCTTAACGAAGCTAAGTTAGTACTTACTAGCCATATCGACCAACTCGGCAATCGCGATTACAAACTGGTTATCAAAGAGACCAAGTTGAAAGAAGCAGAACTACGTGAAGTTTTGCAACTGATTCAACAGCTGGACCCTCGTCCTGGCAGTAAGATTACTCCGGATGAAACTGAGTATGTGGTTCCAGATGTATCTGTCTTCAAAGACCTTGGCAAATGGTTAGTGACCATTAACCCTGATAGCGTGCCTAAGTTGAAAGTGAATCAGCAGTACGCTGATCTGGGCAGTAAAGGCAACAGCGCCGACAATCAATACATCCGCTCAAATTTGCAAGAAGCAAAGTGGTTAATTAAAAGCCTAGAGAGCCGAAATGAGACGCTACTCAAAGTTGCGCGATGCATTGTTGAACATCAGCGTGATTTCTTCGAACATGGCGAAGAAGCGATGAAGCCAATGGTTCTTAATGATGTTGCGTTAGCTGTTGATATGCACGAATCCACGATCTCTCGTGTGACGACTCAAAAATTCATGCATACGCCACGTGGCATCTTCGAGCTCAAATACTTTTTCTCAAGCCATGTCAGCACTGACAATGGCGGTGAATGTTCATCTACAGCAATTCGCGCACTCATCAAGAAGCTTGTCGCAGCGGAAAATACCGCGAAGCCTCTAAGTGATAGTAAGATTGCTGCTTTACTGGCTGACCAAGGAATTCAGGTAGCTAGACGTACCATAGCGAAATACCGTGAGTCTCTGGGCATTGCCCCATCGAGTCAGCGTAAACGCCTGCTATAAGCTCATTTAGTCGCTAGTTACTTAGCAACTATGATCAGGCAACCAACTGAAAAGGAAAGTCTATGCAAATCAATATTCAAGGCCATCACGTTGATCTTACCGATTCAATGCAAGACTATGTTCACACCAAATTCGACAAACTTGAGCGCTTCTTTGATCATATCAATAGCGTTCAGGTTGTTTTAAAAGTTGAGAAAATCAATCAAATCGCAGAAGCTACCCTGCATATAAATCAGGGGGAAATCCATGCGACAGCAACAGATGAAAGCATGTATGCCGCGATTGATTCATTGGTTGATAAACTCGTCCGCCAACTCAACAAGCACAAAGAAAAGCTAAGTAGTCACTAACATGCAATTAAGCGAAGTACTTTCATTGGACTGCACCAAAAGTGCAGTCCAATGCACAAGCAAAAAAAGAGCCCTTGAGCTCATCAGCCAGATAGCAGCTGAGAGCTGCGGTCAAGATTCAACAGAGCTATTTGAGTGTATGTTGAGCCGTGAGAAGATGGGCAGTACCGGTATTGGTAATGGTATCGCGATTCCCCATGCTCGTATGAATGTCAGTGATAAAGCGATAGCTGTATTACTGCAATGCCAAGATCCTATCGAATTTGATGCGATTGATAATCGTCCTGTCGACCTACTATTTGCCCTGCTTGTTCCTAGCGAACAATGCAAAGAACATCTAAAAACCCTTTCTTGTATGGCAGAACGACTAAACGACAAGCAGACTCTTAAACAGCTGCGTAATGCTCAGAGCGATCAAGAGCTTTACGACATCATGATTCAAGTGCCAACTTGCGAGCAATAACATGCGATTAATCGTGGTTAGTGGCCAATCAGGGGCCGGTAAAAGTGTTGCGTTACGAGTCCTAGAAGACTTGGGGTATTACTGTGTCGATAATCTACCAGTAAACCTGCTCAACAACTTTGTCGAATCGGTACGCGAAAGCAACCAAAACGTTGCGGTAAGTATTGATATACGTAACCTACCGAAAGAGCCTCAGTTAGTCACCGACACGCTCGAGCAACTCGAGTCAGCTACAAACATCGATGTTGATGTATTGTTCCTCGATGCCAGCAAGCAGACACTCCTTAAGCGCTACAGCGAAACCCGCAGAATCCACCCTTTATCAATTGGCCAAGAAAAGCTCTCTCTTGAGCAAGCGATTGATTTAGAGAAGACACTTCTGACACCTCTCGCAGAGCACGCCAGCATTGTGATCGACAGCAGTGACTGCAACCTCTACGAATTGAGTGAAAAGGTTCGATTTAAAGTTGAAGGCAAAGAGAAGCAAGAGCTGATCATCGTCTTTCAATCTTTCGGTTTTAAGTATGGCTTGCCAAGTGATGCCGACTACGTGTTTGATGTTCGCTTTTTGCCGAACCCTCACTGGGAACCTGCACTACGACCACTAACCGGGCTAGATGCACCAATTCACTCCTTTCTAGAAGAACACTCAGAAGTTCTGGAACTCAAGCAACAGATCCAAGGCTTTGTTGAACAGTGGTTACCAATGTTAGAGAAGAACAATCGCAGTTACCTAACGGTCGCGATTGGCTGTACTGGCGGCAAACACCGCTCGGTTTATCTAACCCAGAAAATTGGTGAGTACTTTGAGCAACTTGGCCATCAAGTTCAAATCAGACACGCCTCCCTAGAGAAGCACCAACAGGGCTAACCATGGAATTAACTCGAACTGTACTGATCCAAAATCGCTTGGGTCTTCACGCTAGAGCAGCCGTAAAGTTGGTTGAGCTTGCACAAAGCTTTGATGCCACTATCACAATTCATAGTGAAGAAGATAAAAGTGCCACCGCAGACAGCGTAATGGGGTTACTTATGCTGGAATCAGCGCAAGGGCAACATATTACGATTCAAGCTGCAGGTACCGATTCACAGCAAGCACTGGATGCCGTCTGTCATCTCATTGAAGACAAGTTTGATGAGGGTGAGTAGCGAAAACGCTTCACTCACAACGCCTAAGACTCAAACAACGAACCAACCAATATTAAATCTTAGTTCTATCTAAGTTTATGATTTAAATAAGCCCCAGAATTAAGTTACTATTCCAACCATTGTTAGAATAATGAGATAGGAGGAAAATATGGCAGAGCAATTAGAATTCGACCAAGCTCACCAAACCCTCCAAGAAGTCAGCGAAGCCCTAGAAAACGGCCGATTTGTTCACGTACGCCGACAACTTCAGGACATGGAGCCTGAAGATATTGCACACCTTTTAGAAGCCTCCCCTCGCAAAAGTCGTGACGTACTCTGGCAACTCACCGATCCTGAAGACTACGGTGAAATTCTTGATGAACTAAACGAAGACGTCAAAGATGCTCTTGTGTCGAAAATGGCACCTGAGACCTTGGCAGAAGCAACCGAAGGTATGGAAACCGATGACGTCGCGTACGTACTTCGAAGCCTACCCGACGATGTTTCTCGCGAAGTCCTTTCTCAAATGGACTCCGTCGATCGTGCATTAGTTGAAACTGCCCTGTCGTACCCTGAAGATTCAGCGGGTGCGATCATGAACACCGACGTAATCACGATTCGTGGTGATGTCGATGTTGACGTTGTATTGCGCTACATGCGTATGCGTGGTGAACTGCCGGATGCAACTGATGCTCTGTATGTTATTGATGAAGAAGAACGTCTTATCGGTAACCTATCACTTACCACGCTAGTAACGACTCAACCTGATGTCCCTGTTTCAGAAGTGATGGATGATGCCGACGAAGCGATCGCGGTAGAAACCAGTGCGTCAGATATCGCGAGCCTGTTTGAACGTCGTAACTGGGTTTCTGCGCCTGTCATCGATAGTAACCAGCACCTTGTTGGTCGTATCACCATCGATGACGTGGTTGATGTTATCCGTGAAGATGCCGAACACTCAATGATGAGTATGGCGGGTATGGACGATGACGAAGATACCTTCGCACCGGTCGTAAAATCTGCTCGTCGTCGTAGTGTGTGGCTTGGTGCTAACGTACTCGCAGCACTTGCTGCCGCATCAGTATCGAATATGTTTGAAGCAACGCTCGACCAAATGGCAGCGATTGCAGTACTGATGACTATCGTACCTTCAATGGGTGGTGTTGCCGGTAACCAAACCGTTGCTCTGGTGATTCGTGGTTTGGCACTCGGTCATATCGGTGACAGTAACAAACGCGAACTGCTACTCAAAGAGGCAGCCATCGGCTTCCTAAACGGCGTTCTATGGGCCGTTATCATTGGTGGTATCGTGGTGGCTTGGAAAGGTAACTGGATACTGGGAGGCATCATCTCAGCGGCGATGATGACCAACTTGATTGTCGCAGGTATTGCTGGTGTAACTATCCCAGTGATGTTGAAGAAGATGAATATCGATCCAGCCCTTGCTGGCGGTATGGCACTGACCACAGTAACCGATGTTATTGGCCTATCGGTGTTCCTAGGCTTAGCGACCATACTGATCTAGTTAGCATAAGCAGTTAGCCAATTTTTGGCGAAATACAGAAAACAAAAAGGGAGCCACGGCTCCCTTTTTTAATTCATCAGATTCGCTTTAATTGAATTACTCGCCTGCGACTTTCATTGACTCAAGCAAGATTGAACCCGTTTGAATTTGCGAACGTGTTTCTACGTCGTTACCCACAGCAACAATCTGAGTAAACATGTCTTTTAGGTTACCTGCGATTGTTACTTCTGATACTGGGTATTGGATCTCTCCGTTTTCAACCCAGAAACCCGCAGCGCCACGTGAATAATCACCCGTTACGGTGTTTACGCCTTGGCCCATCACTTCAGTGACTAGGAAGCCAGTACCCAACTCTTTTAGCATCTGCTCAAAGTTTTGACCGGTCGATTTAACGAACCAGTTATGAATACCACCAGCATGACCGGTTGGCGTCATATCCATCTTACGTGCGGCATAGCTCGTTAGTAGGTAAGTTGCTAGCACACCGTCAGTGATGATTTCACGATCTTGAGTGAACACACCTTCGCTATCGAATGGGCTTGAAGCCAAACCACGCAAGATATGTGGTCGCTCAGAAATGTTAAACCAGTCAGGTAGGATTTTCTGACCGAGATGATCCAATAGGAATGACGACTTTCGGTAAAGGTTACCGCCACTGATCGCCATAACAAGGTGACCAATCAAGCCAGTTGCCACATCATTAGCGAACATAATTGGATACTGGCCTGTTGGTAGCTTTTTCGCATCCAAACGGCTAATGGTCTTTTCTGCAGCTTCTTGACCTACACGCTCAGGCGTCCACAGCTCGTCACGGTGACGTGCAACGGTGTAGCTGTAGTCACGCTCCATCTCACCGTTAGCGCCTTGTCCAATTACACAGCAGCTCGTGCTATGACGACTAGAAGCATAGCTTGCTAGTAAGCCATGGCTGTTACCATAAACCTTAACGCCATAGTGGCTGTCGTAGCTTGCGCCATCACTCTGTTTGATCTTATCGCTAGAAGCTAACGCTTGCTTCTCAGCAGCAATCGCAATCTCAGCGGCATAGTCAGGGTTTGGTTCATCAGGGTGAAAAAGATCCAAATCTGGAATTTCTTTTACCATGTATTCTTTTGCCGCAGGACCGGCAAATGGGTCTTCAGAAGTGTACTGAGCGATATCAAGTGCGGCCGCGACGGTTTGAGCAATCGCCTTTTCACTCAGATCAGATGTAGATGCGCTGCCTTTTTTCTGGCCGCGATAAACAGTAATACCTAGCGCACCATCACTATTAAATTCAACGTTTTCCACTTCACACATACGTGTTGAAACACTTAAACCCGTTGACTTAGTAATAGCGACCTCAGCTGCGTCTGCACTCACTGATGCCATATCCAACGCTTTAGCTACTGCGGCTTCTAGCTCAACTCTTTGCTGGGCGACTTGCTGTTTTACATCCATATCTATTCTAATTTTTTAGGTCAATATTACGTAGGATAACAAGAATTTCGCTTTCTCCCCAAGATTCTTGCTAAAATAGGCAATATATTCGTTTGAGATAGTGACATAGGCAGAAAAGATGGCTCGCAAAAACCAAAAAGCCCCATGGGAACCAGAAGAAGAAATCATCTGGGTAAGTAAGACAGAAATGAAAACGGACATGGATGCCCTGCAAAAGCTGGGAGAAGAGCTTGTTGGTCTAAAGCCTTCTGTATTAGATAAATTTCCGCTGTCTGAAGATTTGGCACAAGCGATTAAAGATGCACAACGCTTTAAAAATGAAGCGAAGCGTCGTCAACTTCAATACATTGGTAAAGTAATGCGTAATGTCGATCCTGAGCCAATTCAAGCGGCTTTGGATAAAGTACGTAACAAGCACTCACAAGCAACAGCTGAACTACATAAGCTTGAGCAACTGCGTGATCGTGTTGTTGCTGAAGGTGATGCGGCTATTTCAGAAGTAATGGAAATGTACCCTGAAGCAGACCGTCAGCGTCTTCGTCAGCTAGCTCGCCAAGCTAACAAAGAGAAATCAGCGAACAAGCCTGCAAAGTCTTCTCGTGAGATCTTCCAAATCTTAAAAGAGCTAAAGCTAGAAGACTAATCTTTGTCGCTTTATTCTGTAAGACAATAAAAGACCTAGCGCATGCTAGGTCTTTTTGTTTTTGACGCACTCGATATCAAGAAGCACTCAATATCAATAAATACTCACAGGAGTGATGAGTCGTCACTCACCCGCTTTAACAAATGAGCTTAATTCTGTCTGTGGATGATCCGCCGTCAGTGCCTCTATCGAGTCTTCAACCAACACCTTACCTAGCGCCACAAACACAAACTTATTCGCGATACTGCGTGCGTCACCTAAATGGTGAGTCACCATCAAGACCGTAATATTTCGCTCTGCCGCTAATCGCTTCACTAAGCTAAGCATCTCTTCACGCAGCAAAGGGTCAAGCGCAGAGAAAGGTTCATCAAGCAGCCAAATATCATGAGGTTGGACAAAACAACGCGCTAACGCGACACGCTGGCGTTGACCACCGGATAAGTGCTCAGGCAATCTATCCAAATACTCTGCAACACCTACTTGTGCGGCTGCTTGCTCAACTTTGAGCTTTTGGGTTGCCGTAAGCTTTAATCCCGGGTGCAGACCTAAACCAATATTTTCACTCACCGTGAGATGGGCAAACAGGTTGTGCTCTTGAAACAACATCGCCAACGGACGCTGATGTGCTTCTTTACCAATAAGCGACTGCCCAGCCACTGATATCTCACCCGATGTAGGCTCGATGAAACCAGCAACTAGCGCCAACAGTGTAGATTTACCCGCACCACTCGGCCCCATAAGCGCAACAATATCGCCCTGCTCAGCTTGAAAATCAAAGCTAAACAACTCTCTGTGATAATGGTAATCCACATCTTTCATCACTAACATCATCGGTTCCTTAATTCTTTAGCATCGAGCTTAGATCTTCGAGTAAATAAGAATTCTATTAAGCTAAAACTGCCGACACTCAGTAACAGTAAGCTCACAGAAACTACCGCCGCCGCTTCCATTTGATAGCTGCCTAACAATTGGAATAGGTACAAAGGCAGAGTTCTAAAATCTTGGCTACCAAACAAAGCAATCGCGCTTAAGTCACCCATCGCCAACATAAAGCTAATCGAGAAGGCTTGCGCCATCGGCTTACGCAATGCTCGCCACTCCACTAACCTAAAACGCGTGAAACCTGTCATACCCAAGCTTGCACACACATACTGGTACTGCTGAGACAAATGCAGCATAGGTTGAGCTAGGGTTTTAATTACGTAAGGCAGCGCCATTAAGCTGTTGACGGCAATCACGATAAAGAAAGCTAAACTGAATACATCGGTGAATGAACGCAGTAATAAGAAGATACCCGTACTGATCACCAGCCCCGGAGTCACCAAGATAATAGTGCCAATCAGCTCGATTTTATCGGCTCGAAAATTCTTGTTCTGTAAACGCCATGCTCGGCTAGTCAGTAGTATGGCGATACCAATACCAACTGCGATAACACTTGCTAATGACGCGACTTTAACCGAGGTCATTAACGCCGCCCAAAACGGCTCGCTGCTGAGTACGGTTAATGCCTGCGAGTTAATTCCACTGACGATAACCATAGCTAATGGCGGCAATACCAGCATTGAGACTATGATGATCCAAAAGCTATCCCAAGCTTTTGACCACCAGCTGTCCTTAACCAAATATTTCTCTTCCGACAGCTGACTGGCCGTCACTGAAATAGGCTTCGATAGGCGTTGAATGCTCACCGCTAGCACACCACACAGCAGCATTTGCCATATCGCGAGCAAGGCACCAGCTTGAAGGTCAAAGTCGAATTTAATCGCCTGATAAATAGCGAGCTCGATAGTGGTTGATTTAGGTCCACCGCCTAGCGCCATCACGGTAGCAAAGCTGGTAAAACACAACATGAAGACTAAGCCACACACATGTGGTAATTGCTGTCTTAAGCGAGGCCATTCAACCCATCTGAATTTGTTCCAATGACTCATACCCAAGTGAGCACAAAGCTTGTGTTGCTCGGCAGGCACGGTATCTAACGCTTGCAGAAGTAAGCGACTGGCATAAGGCAAGTTGAAGAAAACGTGCGCCAGCAAAATACCATTCAATCCGTATATGGAAAATGGCAATTCAATATCGAAGTTCGCCAAAAACTTAGCTAACCAACCACTATTGCCATAGATCGCAAGTAAGCCAAATACACCCACTAACACTGGCAGGACTAAGGTCGACGCGAACAGCCTTAACAACAAAGCGCGTCCAAAAAATTGTCTACGACACAGCGCATGAGCAATAGGTATAGCAAAGCCAACACTCAGCACCGTTGAGAGTGTCGCCTGATAAAAACTGAATTTCGTTACATGCCAATAGTAGGGATCGGACCATACTTGGCTGATATCAAGAGAAGGGGCATTGCTAAGCAATGCCCCAACTGCTGAAACCACGAAGGCGGTAATGAGTATCGCTACCCAAATCCCAACCTTAGGTGTTTTCTTTATCATAGATTGATTTTTTACCGTAAATGGTTCGCTCAGTTAACATCGAACAAACCTTTAAATACAGAAAGTTAGAAAGCTAATTTTTTAAAAGCAAATTAAAAAGTAAGTGCACTCTGCCATTCACGAATCCATGGCTTACGCTTAGCTGCAATTTCTTCGGGCGTAAAGCTTAGCGCTTTCTGAGGAACCGTAAGTTGCTCGAACCCTTTTGGAAGCTCAATATCGGTCACTGGGTACATCCAGTTGCCTGTTGGCATCGCCGATTGGAATTCATCACTTAGGATAAACGCCATAAACTCATCAGCAAGCTTTTCGTTCTTGCTGCCTTTAACCTTAGCGGCCACTTCCACTTGAGTGTAATGCCCTTCTTCGAAGCTTGCTGCTGCATACTTAGAATCGCTTTCAGCAATAATGTGGTAAGCCGGAGACGTTGTATAAGACAACACTAAATCCGACTCGCCTTCTAGGAACATAGAGTAAGCTTCAGACCAGCCTTTGGTTACAGTCACTGTTTTCTGAGCAAGCTTCTTCCATGCTGCTGTCGCTTCATCACCGTATACTGATTTCATCCAAAGCATCATGCCTTGGCCTGGTGTTGATGTACGTGGATCTTGGTAGATGACCTTAAGATCATCACGCTGCTCAACCAGTTCTTTCAAGCTCTTCGGCGGGTTTTCCAGTTTCTCTTTATTGTAAACAAAAGCAAAGTAGCCAAAGTCATAGGGTACAAAAGTGCTGTCGTTCCAACCATTAGGAAGCGTTACCGATGACGTATCAACATTATGCTCAGCCAATAAGCCCGTCGCTTTCGCTTCAGCCATCAGGTTGTTGTCGAGACCTAGCAAGATATCGGCTTTGCTGTTGCCGCCCTCAAGACGTAAACGGTTCAGAATAGACACGCCATCTTCTAGAGCGACAAAATTCACATCACAACCACACTTCTCTTCGAATGCTTTTTCAACGGCAGGACGAGGGCCCCAATCCGCAGCAAAAGAGTCATAGGTGTATATAGTCAAAGTGTTGTCTGCAGCAAAGGCAGAAAAAGAAATAGCTGTAGTAACAGCAAGGGTAGTTAATGTGAATTTCACTGGACGCTCTCCATGGTCTGAGCGGCACAGGTTTGAGGGAGGAGAACGGTAGAGGTTGTTCCTAACTCAATTCCTACGCCAGCATTATCTGGTTCAGGTTTACGGGTCCCAAGCACCTGCTTGATCTCAGCTCGCATTCATTATTTGAATGGTTCGCTCCCCGATGAGTGTTCAGAATTGTAATTTGATTTTTAACAATAAGCTATCAAGTTTGGATCAATTACGTTGATCGTAACCCCAACGTGGCACTAAACCTTGTTCGATACCAAGGTGATCTAGAATACGCGCCACCATAAAGTCGACCAGATCTTCAATTGACTTGGGTTGATGATAAAAACCCGGAGCTGCAGGCATGATCGTTACGCCCATGGTCGAAAGTTTGTGCATGTTCTCGAGATGAAGCGTCGAAAATGGCGTCTCGCGAACCACCAACAACAATTGGCCTCGCTCTTTCATGACTACGTCTGCTGCTCGCTCAATCAGGTTATCTGATAGACCATGAGCAATCGAAGCCAAGCTTCCCGCTGAACATGGACAAACGACCATCTGTTTAGGTGCTGCTGAACCAGAGGCAACCGGCGAGAACCAATCATCTTTGCCACACACCACCAGCTTTTCAGGGTCGCAGCCAAGATGTTTAACCAAAGCTTGTTTCGCCGCATCTGGCCCAGCAGGTAACTTAAGTTCATGCTCGGTCGCCAATACCACTCGCGCTGCCGATGAAATCAGCAAGTAGACCTGATAATCGGCTGCCAAAAGGCATTCAAGTAAACGCAGGCCATAAGGCGCACCGGATGCGCCAGTGAAAGCAAGGGTTATCGCTTTATCGTGTTTTGTCATGTTCTCAATTACTTCAAATTATAAGGTCGTGGATGCCGTTAGCCTTTGAGTGCCAATCCATCCAACAGTTTTTGATGAATGCCACCAAAGCCACCATTACTCATTACCAAAATTTGGTCGCCAGCTTGTGCCTCTGAGACAATTTTAGCAACGAATGCATCCATGTCATCACTCACGTGTGCCGGTTGGTGACAAGCGTCTGCAACATCTTGAACTGACCAATCAATGTTATCCGGTTGGAATAAGTAGGTAGAATCCGCTTGTTTAAGCGAATCAGCCAAGGTTTCTTTATGCACACCACGTTTCATGGTGGCGGAACGAGGCTCTAAAACGGCAATGATTTTTTTCGAGTCGACCTTATTACGTAAGCCGCCGAGCGTAAGTTCAATCGCCGTTGGGTGATGAGCAAAATCATCATAAACAGACACACCTGCCACCTCGCCTTTAAACTCCAAACGGCGCTTAGTATTAATAAAGGTAGCTAGTGATTCACAAGCAAGGTCAGGTGTCACGCCCACATGACGTGCAGCTGCAATCGCCATCAAAGCATTATTTACGTTGTGGTCGCCCACTAAATCCCAATTTACGGTTCCAACACATTCATTTTGGAAGTAAACCTCAAATTGAGAGCCATCTTTGACCAGTTTCTTGGCATCCCAGTCGCCTTGCTCGCCACTCGATTCAGTTTCACTCCAGCAACCGCGAGCTAGAACATCTTCAATAGCGCTGTCTTGCTTAGGTGAGAAAATGCGACCATTGCTTGGCACAGTACGCACCAAATGATGAAATTGTCGCTTAATCGCTTCAAGATCGTCAAAGATGTCCGCATGATCGAACTCTAGGTTATTCATCACTAAGGTTCTTGGGTGGTAATGAACGAACTTAGATCGTTTATCGAAAAAAGCACTGTCGTATTCGTCGGCTTCTACCACGAAGAACATGCTTTCACCAAGGCGAGCAGAGATACCAAAGTTACCCAACACTCCGCCAACTAAGAAGCCCGGTGCATAGCCACAGTCTTCCAAGATCCAAGCCAACATACTGGAAGTTGTGGTTTTACCGTGAGTACCGGACACCGCAAGAACCCAGCGGTCATGCAATAAGAACTCTTGCAGCCATTGTGGACCAGAGGTGTATCTAAGGTTGTTATCCAAGACATACTCAACACATGGGTTACCACGGCTCATCGCATTACCGATAACCACCAGGTCAGGCCTAGGCTCTAGTTGGCTTGGGTCGAACCCTTCAATAATTTCAATCCCTTGCGACTCTAACAAGGTGCTCATTGGTGGGTAAACATTCGCGTCACTACCCGTAACCTTGTGACCTAATTGACGAGCCAATACCGCAGCACCACCCATGAAGGTGCCACAAATTCCTAAGATATGAATATGCATAAATTGCTTCCAAAACGCTTGGCTAAATTAACAGTGGCTAAATTAACAGTGCCTAATTAAAACGGCTTGTACTCATTATCATTAAATGACGCTTAAAAGCGAGCAGCAATGCAAAACAAATTGAGTCGACATAGTAAGTGAGATCTGTGTCGCTTAGTTCATTACCATTAAAAAGATCTAACCTTTAGAATTTAGGTAAGCGTCTAGATGAATAAAGCCCACTTAAGAGGCAAATTCTATGGTGCTCAAATCCCCCCTAATATTCAGAGAAGTTTAAGGAAATAACATGTCTGAGATGCGCACCCTTGGTGAGTTCATTGTTGAGAAACAGAGTGACTTTCCCCATGCAAGTGGTGATCTATCATCCCTTTTGTCATCAATTCGTCTTGCTGCAAAAATTGTTAACCGTGAAATCAACAAAGCAGGTCTTGTCGACATTACTGGCGCTGTTGGTACAGACAACGTTCAAGGTGAAGAGCAGCAGAAGCTAGACCTTTATGCGAACGACAAATTTAAAGCGGCTCTAGAAGCTCGTGACCAAGTTTGTGGTGTTGCAAGTGAAGAAGAAGACGAAGCGGTTGCCTTCAATAAAGAGCTCAACAAAAACGCAAAATACGTCGTGTTGATGGACCCACTTGATGGTTCATCAAATATCGATGTAAATGTATCGGTTGGTACGATTTTCTCTATCTACCGCCGTGTCTCTCCAATCGGAACACCACCGACTCAAGAAGACTTCCTGCAACCAGGTCACAAACAGGTAGCTGCCGGCTACGTAATTTACGGTTCTTCAACCATGCTGGTTTACACAACTGGTGCTGGCGTAAATGGTTTCACCTACGATCCATCTCTGGGTACTTTCTGTCTATCTCATGAAAACATGATGATTCCAGACGAAGGCAAGATCTACTCGATCAACGAAGGTAACTACATCCGCTTCCCAACCGGTGTTAAGAAGTACATCAAATACTGTCAGGAAAGCGAGCCAAGCGATAACCGCCCTTACACGTCACGTTACATTGGTTCTCTTGTGTCTGATTTCCACCGTAACTTGCTAAAAGGCGGCATCTACTTATACCCAAGTACAGAGAGCCACCCTCAAGGTAAATTGCGTTTGCTTTATGAATGCAACCCTATTGCTTTCCTTATGGAGCAAGCTGGCGGTATTGCATCAGACGGTGCACAGCGTATCATGGATATCAAACCAACTGAGCTACACCAACGTGTGCCTTTCTTCGTTGGTTCAACAAAAATGGTACGTAAAGTAGAAGAGTTTCTTGAGCTGAACCCTGAGTAACCCTCTCATTTCATTCTCAAACTAACGCTATTAAAAAGCCAGCACCTCAGTGCTGGCTTTTTGTTGTCTCGTAAGGTGATTAACTAGTTAGGAATCATTGTTCCGCTGACACCAGTTACCCGAAAGTATTTCTTTATTAGCTGTTAGATCAAGCTGATACAAATATACCCATGCTAATCCAAATATAGTCTCTATTTGCTCGCGACGATACTCAACAGGAACATCTTCTAGCCGATCGAGCGACTCTAAAATTTCGTCGTTAATGATATAGACCTCACCAGCGACACTTTTCTTTCCCAAAATCATCGCCGGATAGGCACCTAAATCAAAAAGTGCGTATTCCTTAGGTGTATCAAACTGCCCTAATAAATCGCAGCCCTGCAAATAATGGTGATTGGACTGACCTTGCCTCAAGGTTCCATAGACAAAAACAAGATGCTGCATATGCCCTCCCATACGGCTCTACTCGAACTCAAATTGATAGAGAAGATCCACAGCACTGTCTAGGCCAGAAACAGCTTCAACATAGAGATCCTGCATCAATCTATAACGAACGGTAAACTCACCTAACGAGTTAAAGATACCCACACCATACTTCACCTGTAAGCCAGGCAGGATGTAACCACTTACCGTCACTTGAGAGTCATCGCCAGAGCCTGCAGTATCCAGTTGCAAGTCCTTTACACCAAAGGCTTCACCGATTTCACCAACAACCTTACCACTCTTCGCTAAACTCAAACCGATTAAAGTCGTTGTCATCGAACCGCTCGACTCACCGTCGATATCTTGGCCACGCAAAATATAAGACAGTGCGTTCGCTTGTGGCATCGCTGGGTCAGAATAAATCTCGATGGTAGGCTCTGTCGCAGGGCCAGTCACTCGAATACCAGCGGTCACGTCATCCTGAGTATTATCAGGATTACGAATCGCGTTGATGGCTACGTATGGCTGATCCGGTGGTCCATTCATTAGGATCTTACCCTCTTCGATCAAGAGGTCTTGCCCGAATGATTGATAAGTACCATCGACGATGTTCACTTCACCTGTAATAAATGGACCTTGGTCTTTTTGAGCCACGTTGAGCTTACCGACCAAATCACCTTCAAGACCGAAGGCAGACAGTTTAAAGTCATCACCAATGGAGATATTAATATTCGTCATCACATTGAATGGAATCGTATCTTCGTTTTCTGGCTCTAGATCTTTATTCAAAATAACCTGATCAGAAGAGACGCCAACCGCTGACGGTGGTAAATCTTCAACAACAATTCGTCCCCATGGTAATGCAATATCACCGGTGATTTTCGCCAGATCTGGTGTGACATCAATAGTCATATCAGGTACGACCTTCACCTTAACCATCGGTGGGATATCAACCATCAACTCATCAGCGAAAACTCTAACGTTCGAATGCCATGCTTTAAGATCTTGCCAATCTCCGGTTCCCTCAATATCAAGGTGACCATCAGGTGTTTCGACATTCGCATCCAGTTTTGCACTATAACCATCAAAGTCGAGGTCGATGCGGCCATCTTTCACATCAACAGGCGTAACATCGCCTTTGACTTGAATACCATCAACAGAGAATTGACCAAAGACTTGAGGGTGCATCAGAGAGCCTTTAACTTGAAGATCACTCTCAAGGTCGGCTTTCAATAAGCTGTATTCACCTAGAATTGGTTGTAAGAAATCAAGATGGAACGTGGTCAGCTTAATTGCCGCATCGACCATTTTGTCTTCGGCAAGAATATCCGGTAACGACACCGTGCCAGACAGGTCACCATTGTCGGAAACATCCAACTTAAAATCGGCATCCAGTTTGTTGTCTTTCAGTTGGGCATTCAATGCAACGCTTTCCCAACCCAGTGTGATTGGCTCACCCACTTGTTGAACAACCTGACCTTTCGGCATATCAACGCTTACCGTGACTTCAGGCTCATCTTGTTCAGACCACTTTGCATGAGCAGTCGCATTGACTAAGCCCTGTAATTGCGTCTCTTTAGGCGCAAAGGCTTTAATCTGCTCGAAATCGAATTGATTGATGGCCACTTTGGCCTCACCCGATTTTCCGACACGAACGTCTTCATCCAAACACACACTCGAACCCGATTGGTTCCAACAATGCGCTTGAACATCAGCAAACTGCTTATCGACATCCGCCTTTATCGCGACAGGTTGGTCTAATACCCAAGGACCTTGCTGAGTAGTGATTTTGACTCTGTCTAACGATCCATCCCAAATAAGAGAAGGCTTTTGAATCAACTCTCCGGAAATAGCTAAGCTTGTAGACACGATGTCGGATATCACATCAAGTGTCATTGTGTGTTTCTTCTCACCACCACTCACCGTGAGAGCAATGCTTTCTACGCTTTGATCTTGATAGGTTAAGTTCTTAGCTTTTAATTCAAGATCAGCTTGAGCTTCAGGCAATGGCAGAGGAATCACAGAGCCATTAAGCGACAAGGATTCTAGTGTTGCTTCGCTATTCCAATCTACCTTATCCACATTTAGAGCGAGATCGACTTCAGGCTCTTTCGTTAGACCGCTTAGCTGGATGTTACCAATCACTTTACCTTTCAAGTCAGGGACGCTTTTTACAAGCTCAGGGAAGTAAATCTCAACACCCATGTCCCATTTCTTATCAAGCTCACCCTGAGCCTTAATCGAGTTAACACCGTGAGCCAAACTCAAACCACTGGTTTTCAGTTTTGGTTCACCGCTCGCGCTGCGATCCGACGCTGACAACTGACCTTCGATATCCAGAGGGTATTCTCGCAAGATCCCTTCAATATCCAATTTAGGCAGTTCAATCGCCCAGCCGCCCGCTTCCGTCAACCCACCCGAGGTGACGATGCTTCCGCTAATGTTGCCCTCGGCTTCAGGCCACTGCAGACCCGGCTGAATATCTTTGAGTGTCACGTCAGCTTGCCAGTTAACGAGACTCTTCCAGTTCGCTTTAACGACACCGTTAAGCTCACCGCCTAGCGTGTTGAGCTTTAGACGCTCGAGCTCAATTTGTTCCGTCGTGCCTTTACCCTGTAGATCAATGGCTAATTCAGGGATTTCCTTACCATCGGCTTCACCTTTAAGAAGAACATTGAAACCATCTAGTGAGCCATCAGCTTTGAATTGCTCAATTGTCGCTTGGTAATCGCTTTTTCCGGTAAGGGGCCACTGTGCTTGTCCGCCCTCTAAAAGAAGGTCAAATGGCAGAGTCGGTTCTAAGGGTTGAATGTCCCCAGACAACTTTGCCTCAATCAGCTCAGAAAATTGGGAATCTAGGTTTAGCTTAGCCACGCTGCCTTGTGCTTTCAGAGACAACTTCTGACCAGCAAGGTCGGTTTCTTTCACTAACGCATCCAAAGAAAGTTCTAGCGGGTAACCGCCCTTGAGCTCAACCTTCGTGGTTAGATTGGCGCTTGCTTGTGGCATATCGAGTTCGAGAGTTGAAACATCAACCGTGTGTTTGCCCGCGCGAGCTTCTAGCCCAAGGTGGTTAACAACGATTGGTATTTCTTGTTCTAAGGTGAAACGGTTGAGGTCAAAACGCTCCAACACAACCTGCAGAGGAATCCAGACTTCCGGCAATTCGATAGCCGTTTTAACGGCAGCTTTTGGCTCAACCTTTTCTGCTTGCGGTTCTTCTGTCGACTCAGCGAGTTTAACCTTAAGATCATTGAATAAGGTTGGCGATACAGTTAGCTTTTCGCCCTGCATACTCAAAGCCGTAGAGAACAAGCTCCATTCAATTTCATGCCCTAAGATATTCAACTTGATATCAGACAAAGCGATACGGTTGATTACGATTGGCAACGGTGTTTTTACCGATGTTACGGGCGGAGTAGGTTCTGTTTCTTCTGTAGAGGCCGGAGGCAGTTCAGTAAATGCGAAGTCCAATCCTTGAATCGCTAAACGATCGACACACAACTTAGGGTCGAGCAGACAGCGAGGATTAATCGCCAAGTTCAGCTTTTGAACTTTGGTGTCTATATGCAGGCTGTCATCTTTAAACTGAACATTATTAAGCGTAAAGCTCGGGAACAGAGCCCCTTTAGTGCTTTCCACTTTAAGCTGTGGCAACGCTTTTTCAGCGCCCCACAACACAGTGTTCAACCCTGGATTGGTGAACAAAACAAAACCTAGCAAGGCTATCAACAACAGCAAAATAGACGTCAATGAGATCGACGTCCACTTGATGCACTTGCCCATCACTTTGATCATAATTCTGGCCCTAAACTAAAGTGTAACTGGAACTCATCACCTTTTGCTGCATCTAGACCCCAAGCAAAATCTAAGCTCACAGGGCCGACGGGCGACGCCCAACGAACCCCGACGCCGGTACCATGTTTCCATTCAGGTTTATCATTGAAGGCATCACCAATGTCGTAGAATGCTGCGCCCCACCAGTTTCCAACCAAGCGGTATTGGTATTCAAACGAGCTGGTTGCAATGAATTTGGCACCCGTTAGTGCGCCACTTTCATCTCGAGGAGAGATCGACTCATAACCATAACCACGAATGCTATTGTCACCACCAGCAAAGAATCTTAGGGAGGGAGATAGCTTATCAAACTCGTCGGCAAAGTTGCCGCCAAATTGAAGTCGAGTTAAGCCTCGGTGATTGTCGCCAATGCTTCGAATCCAAGCGGTTTGACCTTGAAAACGAACAACCTTAGTTTCAGATAACAAGGTATCATCACCCGCTTCAACCATAATGGTTTGTTTATCGCCCCACATCGGCATCGAACCGCCTCGCGTTCGAGTGCGTGAGAAAGAGATACCCGGCAGCACAAATTGCGCTAAATCATCCTGCAAACCTTGCTCATAGTTTTCGACCAAGTATCGAATGAAGACCGTGCGTTGCCAACCGTTATCCAGTCGCCAATATCTTTCTAGCGCTAAGTTTGACTCCAAACTCTTGGTATCACGATTATCCAAGTTTTTCATACCGTACTTAACTTGATAGTAGTCGTTCAGCACGTCATCCAGAGGGATTTTATAGGTAGCGGTAATCGTCTGTTCAGGTTTAGAAATCGACAGGCTGCTATTGAAGCTATGGCCTTGTTCATTAACCCAAGGTTTTTTCCACTTCAGAGTGCCTTTTACGCCAAGGTCGGTGGATACACCGATACCCGTTTCGATTTGGTTACGAGCTTGCGGAGCAAGGCTAACCTTCATCGGGATCTCTCGGCCTTCGCCTAACTGGCTTAAATCTGGTTCAACAAATACCGAGGAGAACCAATCCGTATTGGACAGGTTTTGGTTGTACTCACCGACTTTGGTGATTGAGTAAGGTTCGCCATCCTCAAATGGTTTAAGTGACTGCACCTTATCTTCTTCTATCTGGCTACCAGTAACCTGAGTAGTACCAAAGTGATAGCGGATACCACTGTTATAATGAAGACGAACATAAGCGCGGTTCAATTCAGGAGCGACTTCTAGCTTACTAAGATCATAAGCACCATCGAAGTAGCCTTTCGCTAAGCCAAGGTTGCGGATCGACGATTTCAAAGAGTCATAATTACCATGATTCAGAGTCGAACCTTTAGACAAGCTACTCTTCGCTATCAAGGCTAAAAAGTCTGGGTCATCCTTGGCTTCACCAGTTAGAACGATATCTGAAGTATAAATAACAACAGGCTCTCCCGGCTCAACCGTAACGGTCATTTCGGTATCATCTTCGGAGTGAGTAAATGTGATTTTAAGGTGGTAGTAGCCTAACGCATTCAGGGCTTCTTTAATCATAGATTCCAAGCGGGATTGGAATCTTAGTGAAACCGAATACTCTTCTTCAGGGATCGCACTCAGATAAGCATCAACATTATCCTCAAGCGCTCCATCTAGCCCTTTGATTTCAAGGGAAACGTCAGCGAAAGCGAGCGTCGATGACAATAGAGTGCCAATCAGAACTGGTAAAGTTTTTCTTATCATGTTTAATTGGTGAAGAAGTTATCAATACGTTAATAAGTGAAAAGAAATAATACCGCTAAATAGGCATTGAGTCTGTAATAAATCCTGGAATAACACGGTCTAATTTAAAGACTTATTCAATATTGACCAACAGTTAATATGAACCCACGTTAAATAAAAGCCAGCGCGGTAAACGTATGCGAAAAGGAATATAACATGCTAAACAAACAACAACTGGTTTCTGCAGCAACCGCACTACCGGGAAATGCTGACCCAATTCGAATCACTGAGCGCCATTTCGTCAATCAAACCGACCTGCTCGATGCACCCACGGGCTCTCAACAAGAAGTCCTGTTTGGTATGGGGTGCTTCTGGGGAGCTGAGCGTTTGTTTTGGCAATTGGATGGCGTTATTTCAACATCCGTTGGTTACGCTGGCGGATACACAGTTAATCCCACTTATGAACAAGTATGTACTGGGCAAACCGGCCATACCGAGGTCGTTCGTGTCATATTTGATAGTGAACAAACCTCTCTAGCTCGAATACTTGAAACCTTTTGGGAGCGTCATGACCCAACTCAAGGGATGCGCCAAGGCAACGATTTAGGGACTCAGTACCGTTCTGCGATTTACACCTTCAGTGAAGAACAACAATCTATCGCTGAGCACTCTAAACGTGAATATCAACGAGCAATGACTGAATCTTTAGGCAACGAGATCACGACGGAAGTTCTGCCTGCTGGAAAATATTTTTTCGCAGAAACCTACCACCAGCAATACCTAGCTAAAAATCCGAATGGGTATTGCGGGTTGGGTGGAACAGGTGTGTGCTTCCCTCCACAATAAAGTGCCGTTCGACATACCATCGTGAACGACACGCATTAAAAAAGGGCTTCCATCAGGAAGTAATGCCGTTCACTTAAGAGTGAACGGCATTTTTGTTCTTAGCATACCGTTGTG